>NZ_RPZY01000009.1:0-47244 GCF_008661855.1 Varibaculum sp. | reverse complement strand
CTGAACCATAACCCTCAGATACCAGGGAAAACTCACCCACCTCCGCCTCGTACGCGCCCACAAAAACAACCCCGTAATCGCCCTAATACACGGACCACACACCATAATCATCAACAAAAACACCGGGGAAATCATCGCCGAACACACCATCAACCCCAACAAAACCTAACAACCAAAAAACGGACAAATGTCCTGAAACCCCCCAAACCCAAAACGGACAAATGACCCGAAACACCCACCCCAAAAACCCAAAAAATCCCGCGACATATGCGGACATATGTCGCGGGACATCACATTGCGGTAGCGGTGGGATTTGAACCCACGGTGGGTTGCCCCACACAGCATTTCGAGTGCTGCACCTTCGGCCGCTCGGACACGCTACCAGGTAATTCTATTCAGTTGTTGGTGTGGTTACTCGCGGCCGAAGGCACCGTAGGTACCTGAGGCGAAAAGCGAGGAACCGCTACCACTGGTGACGAAAATACGCCATCAGCATCTGCATTAACAGACCTTCAAAAGTCTAGCGGATATGGACACCAGAACTAAACTTTAGGCGTGAAAATGTGACGACTCCCGCGGCGAGACCCTTCACCCCACCGCAGCCGAAAGCAACCACCGTAACGCAACCGCGCGAAACGGTGTCACCAGCACCCCGCAACGCAATCTCGCTAACCGCGCCACGCACCACTACTGGTCTACAATCCCATACAACCTATCGCCAGCATCGCCCAGACCAGGGCGAATATAAGCCTGCGGGGTAAGCCCCTCATCGAGCGCCGCCACCACTACGGTTACCTCGGCGCGCTCACCAACTGCTTCTTTAACCCGTTCAACCCCCTCAGGAGCCGCCACCAAGCAAATACAGGTCACATCGCGCGCCCCACGCTCTAGGGCATACTCAATTGCTGCCACCAGAGTCCCCCCGGTAGCGAGCATCGGATCCACCAAGAAAACTTGCCGGTCAGTTAAATCTTGGGGCAACCTATTCGCATAGGTTTCGATTGCCAGAGTCTCCTCGTCACGTTTCATCCCCAAAAAACCGACCTCAGCGGTAGGAAGCAGGGCAGTCATTCCATACAACATCCCTAGCCCTGCGCGCAGAATCGGAATCACAATCGGACGAGGAGTTGAGATAACCTCGCCTTTCATGGATTGAATCGGGGTTTCGATTTGCTTAGGAGTAACCCGCACATGACGAGTCGCCTCATAGGCAAGCAGGGTAACCAGTTCATCTACTAGCTGCCGAAACACTGACGAAGGAGTGTCTTTATCCCGCAAAATAGTTAGTTTATGTTTTACCAGTGGATGGTCAATGACTTTGAATTCCATACTCCCAAAATATCCCGTTTTTTCTTCCCGCGCCCACCCCTTGACAAATACTTCGTCCTCTAAAATAAAAATCTCAGCTCACTAACAGCAACGCGCCCTATCCCTGAAGAACCTCAAAGAAAGCCCTAGCCGATTTTCTTCTCCAAAATACCGAAATCTCTACCCCGTTTCGCCCCGCCGAAACCACCCGGTGTTCTAACCTATTTATTATCGCGAAGTCAGGAGACGCAGATGAGCCAGACAGAAAATGGGATTAGCGAAGCCGACGAAATCAAGGTACAAAAAATCCCTAATAAGGTTTATGAGGCTGAGCTGTACCGTTTACAGGGAGAGCTAGGCAAACTACAGACCTGGGTGAAAGCTACCGGAGCCCGGATTGTCATTATTTTTGAGGGACGCGACGCGGCCGGCAAAGGCGGCACCATTAAACGGATGACCGAATATCTTTCCCCGCGAGTCGCCCGGATTGTGGCGCTACCTAAACCGACAGAGCGGCAAGAAACTCAATGGTATTTTCAGCGCTATATCGAGCATCTGCCCGCAGCCGGTGAAATCGTCCTCTTCGATCGTTCTTGGTACAACCGGGCGGGGGTAGAAAAAGTAATGGGCTTTGCCCGCCCCGAACAGGTGCAACTTTTTATGCGTCAATGCCCAATTTTTGAGCAAATGCTGGTAGAGGACGGAATATACCTGCGAAAATACTGGTTCAGCGTCTCAGATAAAGTTCAATATAAACGTTTTGAGTCCCGATTAGGTGATCCTTTGCGCCAATGGAAACTCTCCCCCATGGATTTAGAATCCATCACCCGCTGGGAAGATTATTCTCGCGCCAAAGACGACATGATGGTACATACGGATACTTCCGTCGCGCCTTGGCATCACGTACTGTCTGACTCGAAGAAGCAGGCACGCTTGAATATGATTCATCATTTCCTCAGCTCTATCCCCTACACGGAGATTCAAAGCGAGGCAGAGCCGATAAAACTTCCTCCACGTCCCGACTCCAGTGGATACGTGCGCCCCTCAGTAGCAGTATCCAAGTATGTTCCTGATTTTGCGGGCGAGGTTGCCAAACAACACAAGAAAAAGAAGCTTGCGGGTACTGAGGAAGATTTAAAGCAGTATCGCGATCACGAAAACTAGCTACCCTGCCCTGATTTGTCCCCAGCAGACTCTTCTGCGCTCACGCTGATTAAAGGTGATTTGATTAGCTTTAACCGTTCGCGCTCACATCGTGCGGAAAATCTGACTGGTTTTCATTTTGAAGCTTTTCGCGAGAGTTTCCGCTAAGACCGCTATGTTCGTTTCTGCCAATAATTGCTTGATTAATCGCCACTTCGCGCGTCACTTTCGTCAAGCGACGCTCGGCTGCGTTACGCTGCTTAGCCTGCACCAACATATTGTAAAGCACCAGCACTACCAGTAAATACAGCAAAAGATCTGCGCCGCGCCCGACCCCTAAGAATCGGGCAATTTTCGTGGTAATTTCCGGGAAAATAACCGCAATCACCGCAGCAACTGCAAAACCTAATATTCCCAGGCGACGCCAGGCGGTCTGTTTTGCCCCCAGGTTGGCTTTGAACATATAGAGGGAAATTGCCAGCACCAGAACAATCAGCAGGATTTTTATTAGCATCTTCAACCCCTATTTGACGAGCAATTCGGTAAGGATATTTATGGAGTTAAGCAGAGATTGCCCCTTGGATTTGGAATACTCCGTGTAGCGAATCAGTACACTGTGTTCCGCCCAAGGCAGTCCGGTCCGCGCCAGTTGCGCGACAATCTCAGAGGCGTGCGCCATCCGGTTTTGCAGCAGGCTCACCTGCTCGAATGCATCCCGTCGCAAAACCCGCAAGCCGTTATGGGCATCGGTCAGCTGCATACCGGTACGGTTGGCAGTCACTCGCGCTGCGGTTTTTAACACCAATCGTTTCAACCAACCCACCTGGGTTTTAGGAGATAAAAATCGAGACCCGAACACTATTGCCAAGTCCTCGTTTTCGGCTTGCTCCACCATGGCGAGGGCGTCCTCTACCCGGTGTTGCCCGTCAGCATCAAAGGTGACTAAGTATTTCGCCGGGGTAAAAGCACGTACGTATTCAATCCCCGTTTGCAGTCCCGCGCCTTGCCCCAGGTTCACGGGGTGGCGAATAACGGTGGCACCGCTAGCAGCTGCCTTCTGCGCGCTTCGGTCGCGAGAACCATCATCTATGCAGATCACGTGGGGAAAAACTGGCAGAAGTTCAGACAGCACTTCACCTATCACTTGTTCTTCGTTATATATGGGGATAATCACCCAGGTGTCATCTCTAGCTGCCATACCCCTACGTTTCCCTCTTTTCCCTGAGGATTAATTTACGACTTACAGGATACCAATCATGCAGAAGTTTTCTTATAGATGTAAAGGGCTCTGACACTTATAATGGTGGTGACATAGGGACGAGACCCAAGAAACGTTAGATTTTAGGAGCTATCTGCTCCCACCAGAAAAAGAAGGTTACTTTACTTATGAGCGCTAGTTTTATTCCCGCCGCTAAACCCATTATTGGCGATACGGAACGCGCCGCGGTGGACGCGGTTTTAAAATCCGGCATGGTGGCGCAAGGTCCGCGAGTAGCAGAGTTTGAAGAAAAGTTCACTGCTCAAATGGCTAACGGAACTGGTCAGCAGTCAGTAATGGTCAATTCGGGCACTTCCGCTTTGCACGTGGGACAGCTGGCTGCCGGGATCAAACCTGGCGACGAAGTAATCGTCCCCTCCTTTACTTTCGCGGCCACCGGGAACTCAGTAGCGATTATTGGCGCAACCCCGGTTTTTGCTGATATCGAGGACGACTATTTCTGTCTGGATCCTGAATCGATTGAAGCTTCCATTACCCCGAAGACTCGCGCTATCTTGCCGGTTCACCTTTACGGACACCCGGCGAACATGACCGCCATCATGGATATTGCTAAACGTCACGACCTGTTAGTATTCGAGGACGCCTGCCAAGCTCACGGTGCTACCTGGAACGGTCAGCAGGTGGGTACTTTCGGGGCTTTCGGGGCTTTCAGCTTCTACCCCACCAAGAATATGACTGCCGGCGAGGGCGGGGCGATTACCACCGGGGACGGTGAACTGGCACGTGAAGCCCGGATGATTCGTAACCAGGGCATGGAACAGCGCTATGCGAACGAACTGGTGGGTCTAAATAATCGGATGACCGATATTAACGCCGCTATCGGCTTGGCGCAGCTGTCTCAGGTTGCCGGCTGGATGGAAAAGCGCCGCGCCAACGCGAAGTTCTTAAACGAGAATCTACAGGGGGTCACGATTCCCCCGGTAGCGCCAGAGGCTGAACACGTTTACCACCAGTACACTATCCGGGTCAGCGAGGATCGCGATGGTTTTGCTGCCGCCTTGAAAGATGAATACCAGGTTGGTTCCGGCGTGTACTACCCGATTCCTAACCATCGCCTGCCATCTCTTGCGCCCTATGCACCGGGACTGGAACTGCCGCACACCGAGAAGGCAGCGAAGGAATGCCTGTCGCTACCGGTTCACCCCTCCCTCTCGCAAGGCGATTTGGAGCGGATTGTGGAAGCGGTAAACAAACTAGCCAAGGCGGGTGCATAAAACATGGCGAACCTGCGTTACGGAATTATTGGTATCGGCTCGATGGGCCGGCATCATGTACGTAATATCCGCGAGCTGCCCGGCGTAGACCTGGTAGCGATGGCGGATCCAGCTGGCGATAAGTTCGGGGTTGCCGAGGGGATGAATCTCCTCCCCGATATTGATGCCTTGATTGCGCAAGGGCTAGATGCCTGCGTAGTGGCAGTTCCTACGGTTTTCCACGAGGAAACCGCGTTGAAACTAGCCGAGGCTGGGGTACATACCCTGGTAGAAAAGCCACTTTCTACCGATGCAGAATCCGGGGAAAGGATTGTAAAAGCGTTCGCGGATGCTTCTTTGGTCGGTGCCGTGGGATACGTGGAACGCTGCAACCCCGCCCTCCTGGAAATGAAGAAACGGATTTCTGCGGGACAGTTGGGCGAGGTTTACCAGATTTCTACCCGCCGCCAATCTCCCTTCCCGGCACGGATTTCGGATGTGGGGGTAGTCAAGGATTTAGCTACCCACGACGTGGATTTAACTGCTTGGGTGGCGGGTTCTAACTATGTGTCAGTGTCGGCGGTGACCGCTTACCGGTCTGGTCGCGAAAATGAGGACATGGTCAATGTGGTCGGCAAACTGGAAAACGGGGTGCTGGTAAATAACCTGGTGAACTGGCTATGTCCTTTCAAGGATCGCAAGACCATTGTGATTGGCGAAAAGGGCGCACTGGTCGCTGATACCCTCATGGGTGACCTTACGTTTTACCGTAACGGCTCCTTACCGGTGGAATGGACTCAGGTAGCTAACTTCCGCGGGGTTTCCGAGGGCGAAGTTACCCGCTACGAACTAGCGAAACGCGAACCGCTGCGGGTAGAGCATGAACACTTCCGGGACGCTATTTTAGGCAAAGGCAGTGAGCATGTCTCTATGTCCGAGGCGCTGCAAGCCCTGAAAGTAACAGAAGAAATTCTTAAATCTGCTAAACAGCGCTGACCAGTCTCTGCCCTCTAGAGGACTTGGGTATGATGCCTATATGCGTTCGACTCCCAAGATACTGGTTATTTCGTTTTCGGATATTCAGCGTGATGCTCGTCTGTTGCGACAGCTCAGCGTGGTGAAAGACTTCGGACACGTAACTACTTTGGGGTACGGCAAGCAGCCGGAGGGCAGCGATGAGCACCTGCAAGTTCCTAGCGAACTGCCCTCGCTGCCGCAAACCATTCCGGGAGTGCTGAAGCTAGCGTTGCATTTACATAAGGCAAGCGAGTTCGCTGCACCTGCCTTAAAGCGTGCTCGCGAGCTGCTGCGTGACCGCCAATTCGACTTGGTTATCTCTAATGATGCTCGAGCCTTGCCAGTGGCTTTCTATGCCGCTGGTGACTCCACCCCGGTGTGGGCGGATTTGCATGAATGGGCGCCGGAAGAGCGAACCCATATCGCCTCTTGGCGGATTTTAGTTGCCCCCTATATTCGCTATATCTGCAAGAAATATCTTCCCCTTACCAGCGCTCAAACTACCGTTGCCGGCAGAATCGCGCATTTGTATCAGGAAACTTTTGGCGTTCAGCCCCAGGTAATGCGAAACTCTTGTCCCTTCCAGAACTTGTTACCAACAGAAACCGGAAGCGAACAGATTCGCTTAGTTCATTCCGGAGGTGCCGTTCCTGGCCGGGCTTTAGAAACGACAATCAAGGCAGTTGTCGCCGCGGGAGAGCGCTTCACCCTCGACTTATATTTGGTTCCAGCAAATGATGGGGGCAAGTATCTACGAGAACTAAAATCCCTGGCTAAGGGATCACCGCGTATCGTGTTCCACGATCCGGTAAAACCGGCAGAACTACCGAAAACACTTAATCAATACGATGTCGGGGTATTTTGGATTCCCCCCTTCAACACCAATGCTCGCCTCACCCTGCCCAATAAACTATTTGACTTTGTTCAGGCCAGGCTAGCGGTGGCGGTAGGTCCCACAGTCGAAATGGTTGATGTTGTTAAACAGTACGATTTAGGAATAGTTTCTTCCGGCTTCTCAGTGGAACAGATTGTTGAATCTCTAAACACTTTAACCTCCGAAAACATTGCAGTCTATAAACAAAACGTAGATGCGGCCGCAAGGGACTTAAGTTTCGATAAAGACGCGGAGGTTGCGAGGAGTATTATCAGGGAACTGTTAGGAAGCAAGCGTTAGCTAATCTGGATTTTGAGACCCTAGATTTCATCACCTTAGGTATCGTTTAGCAGAGAAGCTAGGAAGCAGGGAGGAAGTAGTGCAAATAAAAAGCATTCGGAAAAAACTTCTTGCTCTTCTACGCCGCAGCACGTTCCTAAACAATGTCCTAACCCTGGTTACTGGAACTGCTATCGCCCAGGCAGTTGGAATTGCGCTGGCAATTCCTTTGGCACGCCTATACACCCCTAGCGATTTTGGGCATTTCGCCATCTTTTCTTCCATCTCTGCTTTTGCCGCCACCATTGCTTCTCTGCGCTATGACCTGGCAATAGTCTTACCGAAATCAGATTCGGTAGCGAAACAAGTTCGCCGCCTAGCGCGCAGATGCATTCTACTAGCTTCTATTTTGACTTCGCTGCTTTGCATTGCAGGCGCCGACTGGGTTGGGAAAACCTACCAATCTCGACCTCTAACCATCTGCCTGTTTTTTGCTGGCATCTCAGTCTACGAGGTTGCAGAACTGTCTAACGTACAATACTGGCTGACCCGGAAAACTGAATACAAACTGATTGCGCAAAACCGGGTCATCCAAACCACCGGCGTTGCTGTTTTACAACTAGGATTCTTTTTCCTCTTCCCTTCCGTGGTCGGTTTATTCCTGGGAACGATTACCGGTCAAGCTCTAGCCCTCATGCTTTTGCTGTGGAAAACCCGGAAAGACCTACGCCCGGACAAAACCGAAAATCTTCCTTCCCTGCGGGAGTTAGCGGTTCGCTACCGTAAAATGCCACTCCTCAACGGCCCAAATGTGATGGTAGATGCCCTACGAAACAACGGAATGAATCTCATAGTAGGTTTATCCGGAGCCGGGGTTCTCGGTCAATTCAGCAAGGCGCAAGGAATATTGCAGGTGCCGATGGGGTTCATTACTGCTTCGGTGACCCAGGTGTTTTACCAAAGAATGGCGGTAGTAAAACCGGGCGAAATGCTCCCCTTAGTAAAGAATGTAACCAAGAAATTAACTCTCTTCGCTATCCCGGTGTTTACGCTGGTGTTTATCTTCGCTCCCTGGCTTTTTGTCTTCCTCTTCGGTCCGCAGTGGGATCAGGCAGGTTACTATGCACGCGCCCTCACCCCCTGGATTCTGGTAACCGTGCTTACCTCCCCAATTTCCAATATTTTCATAGTTACCGAAACCCAGGAACGAATGCTGGTTTTCGCGATTTTTTATTGCGCGGTTCCCTTAGCGATTCTGTTCTTCTCGCCCCTCACCATGCTTACAACCGTTGTTATCATGAGTTTGACCATGGCGGCGATGCTGCTCTTCATGTTGGCGATGGCATTTAAAGTAGCCAAAAAGTTTGACCTGGGGTTACTAACGCGCAATCCCGCTACCTAAACCTGGTTCTTTACTAGGGCAGTTAAACATAGAATGACCCTATGAAGATTCTGTCTGTTGTTGGAGCGCGCCCCCAGTTCGTTAAACTTGCCCCCATTGCAAAAGCGATAGAAAAGCAGGGAGCGGAGCACATTATTGTGCATACCGGGCAGCATTATGACCCGATGCTATCGGATGTGTTCTTCCGTGACTTAGGGATTCCTGACCCAGACGAGCATTTAGGGATAGGCAGCGGCAACCACGGCGAACAAACCGGGAAAATGCTAATCGCCCTTGAACCAGTGTTTCAAAAATACCAACCAGATTGGGTTTTAGTTTACGGCGACACTAACTCTACTTTGGCTGCCGCGGTCGCAGCGGTAAAGCTGCATCTACCGCTCGCCCATTTAGAGGCAGGGCTGCGGTCTTTTAATCGCCGAATGCCCGAGGAACGCAACCGGGTTTTAACCGATCATGCCGCTGACTTGTTACTTGCTCCCACTGTGGTTGCAGCCGAGCATTTACGTAACGAAGGTCTAGCCGAGCGCACCGTAGTAGTCGGTGACGTAATGACCGACGTAGTTTTACAGGTAAAAGAGCAGGTAAAAGAGAAGCCTTCTCCGATTATGGAGGAATTTGGTTTTTCTGAGGGCGCATATCGGCTCGCCACTATTCACCGCCCCGATAACACCGACGATAAAAATCGGTTAGAGCAAATCCTTGATTCTCTTGCCGACCTGGATTTGCCGACAGTTATCTTGGCACACCCCCGCCTGGTGGCGAAGTGCAAAGAGCACGGTATCCAGCTTTCCCGCGGAAATCTTTTGGAGCATCGTCCTCTCGCTTACCCGGAGCTGGTAGCTTCCGCCCTGCATTCGGCGGGAGTGGTAACCGATTCCGGAGGGCTACAAAAGGAAGCATTCTTGTTGGGAACCATGTGCACCACCGTACGTCCTGAAACTGAATGGGTAGAGACCGTAGAACTGGGGTGGAACCAGCTAGTTGAACCGGGAGCTACCCTGGTGAAAGCTGCCCAGCGCCCTCCGGCAAAAGCTACCGACCAAGCCCCTTACGGAGACGGTAAAGCAGCCGAGGTCGTGGTCAAAACTATAAGTAACTGGCAAGGCTAAGATTAAAATGCGTGTTTTATGGATTCCCTCCTGGTATCCAACCGCTGATAATCCCGCGAATGGAAGTTTCTTCGCGGAACAGGTTGATATGCTTCGCACCTGCGATATGGACGTGAGGGTGGTGGTCACGACCAGTGCTACCATCAAACAAGTAGAGCAGCAGGAAGCCCTGAAATTAGTTCCGATTCCCGATGGCTGCTCGATTGCGGTTCCCGCTATCCCCAGATCTATCGTTCCCGGAGATACCGCTATTGCACGGCTGGCAGCTAACAAAATAGCAGCATTCTTTGATGAGCAAAACTGGATACCAGATGTTATCCACGCACACTCTGTTTTTCCGGCGATTCTAGTAGCACGACAACTAGCGCGTATTTGGAAGGTTCCGTTTGGGATAACTGAGCACCGCCCCTCTACTCTTAGGATTAATCCCAAAGGTTTTCGCTATAAAGCCATCAGGGAAGCGGTAACCAAAACTGCATTTCGTTTTACGGTTTCTGATGATATGGCAAGTGCGCTCACCACCTTTTATGATTCGAAACCGTTTATTGCCTGCCGCCTGCCAGCTGCAAGTAGTTTTTTCTATCAAGACCTTTACTGTGGATTTTCCGAAAAATTCACCTTTGGTCATGTTTCTTCTCTGGATAGCAATAAGTGTCCCGTAAACATTCTTAAAGCCTTTTCACAATTGGAAAGCGCTACCGGATGTGAGCTGAAAATCGCGGGAGGTAGCTACAAGGAAATCAGTGACCTAAAGGCGTTAGCAGAAAAATTAGGTATATCTACACGAGTGAAATTTTTGGGACAAATCCCCAGAGACGATATGCCAGAGCTGATGTCTAAACTGGACTGTTTTATTTTGGCTTCCACCCGAGAGGCTGGGGGCACAGTTCTTTCAGAGGCACAAGCCTGCGGAATCCCCTGTATCTCTACAACTACTCCGGCAGGAAACTTCGCTATTAACTCTTTTAATGGATCCCTGGTTCCCATCGGAGATATTGCCAGTCTCAAAAACGCTATGCAACATCACTTAAATCTGGGGAAACCTAGTTTGAGGCTACGGACGCTAATCAGGGAGCAGGCCCGCGACGCCTGCTCCCCGCCGGCTTTCGCCAAAATCCATAGCCACTGCTACCAGGAAGTCACCGCAGGGAATCAACGCTGTTAGAGCTATTGCAGGCGGGTGAGGGTGTCGGCTACGGCTTGCGCCCGTGATTGCCAAGTTTGAGACTTTGCGACTTCCCTAGCGGTGGTAGCCTTTTGAGCTATCTCGGACGGATTTTCCGCTAAATGATTCAAAAGATTCCCAATCGCTTCTCTGTCATAGGGAACTACCCAGCCAGCACCAGTTCTTGCCACTAGCTGCGCTACATAAGTACCAGCACTAGCTAAAACTGGTTTTCCTCTGCCTAGATATTCAAAAAGTTTAAACGGAGCAGCAAAAGCTCTATACTCTTCCGGTTCCAAAGCCAATAAGCCGATACCAGCCCATTCATATTGGCTGTCCAACTGATCTTTTTCAGCATGAACTATTTCTATGTTTTCAGCGTCCTGAAGATTATATTCGACTTTTACTTGTTCCCAGTCTTTGTTACGTACACACAGACGCATACGGGCATCAGATCCCCGCACTGCCTCACAAACTTTATGTAAACGATAGTGGGAGCCTATTCCCCCGACATAAAAGACATTGCACTGGTCTACCAGCGGAGAATCAACTAGTTCTGCCCCCGGAGGCAACTCGGCAACCGGTTTGAAACCCTTTAAATCTAGGTATTCGCCCATAGCTTGTGAAGGCAAGAACAGTTGCACTTTATTGCGCCGATAAATAAACCAATCCAGCCGTTGGAATAGGTCGGTTACCCGATTCCAGACAGTTGTCGAAGTTTGTAAATCTTTACGGAATCTCCAATATACATCCCGGTAAAACACCCCGACTGGGATACCATGCGCTTTACAAATCTGGTGAATAGAGTGGTCAAGGAAAGGGGCAATCCCTTTTTTCAAAGAATCAGCGAACAGGTTTGGCTGCGTAGAGTTCTCAAAATAAAGAAAATCGTATTTCACTCCCCTTTGCAGCGACCGCCGTAACTGTTTCTTTAGGCTGCGCCGACGGGAGACATCACCGCTTAAGTCAAAGACTTCGTACCCTAAACGCGAAAAAGCCTCGCGCATAATCCGAGGACGTAACCGGGAAGCCGAATTTGCAGTCTCTGGGATTTCATAGGGCGCATGAAAAATCATTCGTTTTACCAAAGATAACTCTCCAACAGGCTAGATTAACCAATAGTAGTATTCTGCCACACCGCCCTAAGGAAAATCCCTAGGTGCTAGCATGGAGCAGGTTAGGACTCTAACGAAGAAAAGGAAGGCAGTGGGCACAGTTACAACTGTTGGAATGAGTGCTAACTGGTCACAGTTAGATTCCGACCCTCAAGAAAAAATACAGGTAAAATCCCTGTTAGATATAGATACCACTCCCCTCAGAGGTGGTATTGACCCAGCCAGCTGCATGAAGATGCGACAAAACTGGGCTGCCCTGCAAATAGGTGAGCACGGGGCTATCTTGGCTACCGACCCCCTCCGCTCTTTCCCGCTATATTGGGCTCGAACCAAGGAGGGCGTGGCAATCTCCGATTCTTGCTTCACCTTAGCAAAGAAAATCGGAGCTCGTCCTAACCGAAAAGTATCAAACTATATGCGGTATACCGGTTTTTGCCCCGGAGAAGAAACATTTTTCGCAGAAATTTCCTGTTTATCACCAGGGACGATTCTACATCTTGATTCTGTCGGGAAAGAAGTATCCAGAGTTTTCTATGACGATAATAGTTTCTCACTAGAACCCGCAATCACCAATGAGTTATCTTTCCGAAAAGAACTAGAAAATAACCTAGATTTAGTGATGAATAGAATGCTGGCAAGCATTGGTTCTAGCCGGATTCTGTTACCCCTCTCCGGCGGTTTAGATTCCCGCCTATTAGCTACCTGGCTGGTCAATCAGGGGGTAAACAATCTGCTGGCATTTAGCTATGGGGAATCCGCAAGCCAACCCGAGGCTAAAATCTCCCGGGAGGTTGCCTCGCGTCTGGGGATTCCTTTCGAATTTGTGGAACTCTCTTCCCAAAGAGTACATAGCTACTGGCAACGTAAAGAAACAGCGGAACTGTTACGTTATGCATCCTCCGGAAATGCACTGCCCCATATCCAGGACTTTGTTGCCTTGCAAACTTTGCTAGATCAAGGGCAGACCTCCCCTGGCGATGTATTACTTCCCGGTCACACTGTGGTGGGGAATATGCACAACCTGGAGCTGTTAGAGCAGACCAACACTACCTTTAAAGATATAACTCACGCGGTCATCAGTAATCACATGGGTTTAAGATATGGTCGACCCCCGCAATCTATTCAAAACCAAATGCGGGACGATTTGCTTACTCTAGCTAATCATCTTGATTTTGATGGCACTCCCCGCTCTACTCAACGTCTGGTAGAAGCATTTAATCTGCATGAACGGCAAACTAAATACATTAATAATTCGATGAAGATTTATGAATACCTCGGTTTACGCTGGGCGCTTCCGATGTTGGACAGAGAGTTTGCAGCCTGCTGGTTCTCAGGTGCGGTGGAACTAACGGCAAGCCGAGAATTCTATAAACGCTGGATAAATGCACTCTATGACGCTAAGACCGGTAAATCTAATCCGCTGTATGGGGCTAGCCGACTCCCGATACCCGGCTTTATCCGCCCCCTGGCGATTAAACTCGCCCACCTGACCCACTTTGACGTTTTAGTGTCTCATCTGCGCTCAGTTCATCTCACCATGAATCATCCGCTTGGGTTTACAAAATATTTACCGAAGATGAATCGGCTAGAACTCGCCTCTCGTCTGTTATTCGAAGGACCAATCATGGGGATTTGGACACGAGAGTTCCTTCACGGCAGATGGCATCAAGATTTAGATATTTTTGACCAGGTCGATAGTTAAGAAAACTTAGTGCCAAACCAGGCGGGAACGAGGAAGAGAAAATGCGGGTTGCCTACACCATCGGGATACTCAGAGTTCCTCCCACCTATTTCGCGATTCAGCATGCGGAAAAACTGAAAACTAACATTTCTGCACTCTTCGGCCTGGTTGTGGAAAAAAATGATGATTCAATAAAAATCCCCTTAATCTCGGCTGTTCCGGGCGAGGGCGTGCTCTCTTTTCGCAAGCGAGAGTATATTGAACCTTTATTCTTAGGTCGAATGAGCAGACAAATTACTGCTTTCCATCCTGACATTATTCATCAGCACTTCGCTACCTGGGCGATTCCCGCAACGAAGGCGGCTAAGAAAACCGGCGCGCCCCTGCTGGTAACCTTGCATGGCGCAGATGTGTTTATGCAGTTACATCCACCCCGCACCCTAATGGGACGCTGGCACCAAAAGAACTACCTTGCGGTAAAGAAGGAAGCAAATAAAATCTTGCCGGTAAGCCGCTATCTAGCCGATAAAGCTATAGAAAGCGGATTACCTGCCAGCAAAATCGAAGTTCACTACCAAGGTATCGACACTGATTTCTTCACTCCCCCGCCGACGCCCTCTAAAAATGAAATTCCCACAGTTTTACACGTGGGGGCTTTAAGCCTTGCCAAGGGAATTCCCACTTTAATTAAAGCCTCAAATATATTAAAGAGAACCATTCCCCATAAGTTGCTGTTGGTCGGAGACGGATCATTAAAACCAGAGGTATTACAGGCTCAACAACAGTACTCTCATATCTGCTATCTGGGGGCAAGGAATCGCGAACAGGTAAGAGATATGATGCAAAAAAGTGACCTGTTTGTACTGGCCACGCAGCAACATCAAGGACGAGAAGAAGCAGCAGGTCTGGTAACTTTAGAGGCTCAAGCCTGCGGAACCCCAGTAGTAATTAATCGCTCGGGTGGGGCAGTAGAAATGTTAAGTGAAGACGTAACCGGTTTTACTGCCGAACGCGAAAATCCAGAGTCTTTAGCGCACCAAATGCAAAAGTTCCTTTCTTTAGATCGCGCATCCCAAATAGAAATGGGGAAAAAGGCTCGGGAGTTTGTACTTAATGAAAGAAGTCTTGACTCTTCATGTCAGCGATTACTGTCTATGTACCACTCACTTTTGTAATGTTCTGTCTCTGTTTCCAGGCTAGGGAACATCTCAGTTCCTAGTTACAGGCAGTAATCTCATAGAGGGCAGCGGTTCCCCCGGAATCAATTTTCCGCAAAGCCGACCAATTGATATTTCGATAGAATCCGGGAGACTGCTTTTCCGAATTTTTTGCCATATTTGAAAGGTCGGAATCGTAATAGAAATAGGCAATATGGTGTTTCTTTAGAACATCACAAACTTCCTGGTCACGCCCAATATCAGAAAACCTATTTTTTAGATAGTTTTCGGCTTTATTTGAAGGACGGTAATACAACTGAGGCAAAACCACTTCCCTACCACTGACAGCTTGCGCTAAAGCGGAGCCATTCATCGGATCTCCCAGTATCAAGCCTTTATCTAAATTTTCTTCACGCAGCCGGTAGAGCATAGCTATTTCGCCAGACCTGGCAACGATGGTAGAAAAAGTGGAGTCAGGGTTATAAACCATCCGATAATAAGAGGCCTTAGCTATCACTCCCAGGGGAATAGTGCTCACCAGAGCTAGAGCGCTAATCCCACAGAGAAGTGGATTAAGCTTTTTCGCGGATGTTTTCAGATATTTGCTAACTATTTGCGGAAGCACCGAGAAACAGGCAGAAACTCCCAAAGCCATGATTATGACGTGGGGGACAGCTAAAGCGCTCAAGGCGCGATAGGGACTCATATACCATATACCCCCCAGAATCGTAAGGGGGAATATGCGCCACATGGTAGATAGCACCACCAGTGACATTGCCCCCCAGGCGCAGGTGACAACTATCGCAGATTTTCCGAAATGGCGAACGAATACCATTCCCATAAGGGTTACGAACAAACATAGAAACGCCAATAAATGCCGACTCGTTCCTACCAGGGAAGAAACCGGAATAGGATCAGCAGAAGCCAAAGATAGGATTTTGATAAAAGCTGATAGGGAGACATTAGGAGTGGTCTCGTAGGCGGTTGCCATCCGGTGAAGGGTATCTGAAATATAGCTGTTAGACATGATGGTTACAGTTACCACTACTAGCAGAGCCGCCAAGCCACTTCCCACAGCAACTAAGGCTTTAGCTCGCTGCTTCACGGAAAGTGCTCTTAACCAATTCCAAAGCATATACAGCGAAGAACCTAGTCCCAGCATACAGACATTGAACAGGAATGACGGATGTACTAGGCACAGAGGCAACACTAAAGAGCTTAAAAATACTATACGAATCACGCGGTCATACAGCGCCCTGGGATAAGATATCCGAAATAGAAATACAAAAGCAGCCCCTAGGGACGGCAGGCAGGCAACAGCCAGAGAGTTCGGGAAAACTGGGTAAGCGCTTTGTAGATAGGTAGGATAGACACTCACAACGCTTGAGCAAATCTGCGTAGCCAACACTATATCTGGGCGTTTAGGGAATAGTCCGTATGCAAGCAGAGATAACCCTAGAACCCAAAGCACCCCCACTACGACGTGCATACTGTTCACGCCGCTAACAATGGTGTCTTTCGTGGTAAATAGAGACACAAAATCATGCCAACCACTCGGGTAAATAGTTTTAGTGGTCTCTAAACCATACATTCGGGTTGCCCCACCGAAGGTTGAACCATTTCCAGAATTTAGGATGTTCCAAACCAGATTCATATGGAAAGTCGAATCAATCTGCTGAATAGGGCTCCGAACAGAAGTTGCGAAATAGAACGGAATGATTTGTAAGAGACAAGCTGCAACCCCGGTAGGAAGAAGCCACCGCGGTGGAGCAGTCACGTGCACCGGCTGGCATTTTCGCGACAGGAGATAAGCTGGAACGAAACTTAAAGCAGTCATCAACGAAAAACTAGCAATCCCCCATCGGATTCCCGCTAAATCAGCTAATACTGCTCCTAATGCACAAAAAGATAAGCTAATCAGTGGGGCGAACGCCCAGGCTGCAACCCCTTTTATCCGGGAAACCCAGGCTAGGGTCAGACCGGGAATATAAAGAATCAGTAAGGAACAAATTACTTGCAGCAGGTAGACCTGAAACACTAATTCTCCTAGCAGTAGTCTTTAATGAATACTTTTCTCTATTACCGATTAGGATTTTAACGATTCCCTGCGAGAACCTTAGCAACCGCCCGAGAGGATGCCCGCAAGGAACGATTATTAATTATCCATTGTCGCCGTTTTTCCCGGCTCTCAAGTGTGCTTTTTTCAGCATCGAAATCGCTAAATACCTTGCTGATACTGCTAAGAGAATAATCGGCACAAAACCCTAAAGAATTATCCACAATGTCTGACCTAGCCGGCCCCGGTCCCGCATAGATTACCGGTGTTCCACATGCCAAAGTAGACAGGACTTTCGTGGGGTAGGCATGGTCATATCCAGCGCCAGCTTTTATAGAAACCAGTCCTGCCTCTGCGCCAGCTATCCAGCGTGCAGTTTCATCGGGAGGAAGCGTTTGTAGGACGTGAACGCGTCCTTTCAAATCCGGTTGTTCGGCCTGTTCTTTAAGTAAATCCCAGTCACTGCCCTTGCCAAGAAACACTAGATGATGAGGAATGCGATCAATCACCTGAGCCAGAGCAGAGATAAAGATGCTGGCACCTTGCCATTCGGAAGCAGTGCCGGTGTAAATAAAATAGGGCGCATCTGCCAATCCAATATCATCTCTCTCAGCGCGAGATAACGGCTTAACTTCGCTGGTAAAGGTATCAGTATCAATTCCGTTGGGAATAAGATATACAGACTTTGCTCCCATTGTGCGCGCGGTCTCAGCGATTTCTTCATTAACCGCGATTACTGCCGCCGCGCCCCGAATGGCGAATGACTCTAAGGCTTTCACCGCAGTTACCACAAATTTGGGTGCGAAGGACGCACTGGCAGCTCCCCACAAATCCGGCAAGTAATACACATAGGGAACTCCCAGAATCCTCTGGGCTATCCGCATAAAAAACCCGGTAGTAGGAGGGGGCTCCACTAAAGTCACGGCAGCGCGAGGCGAGAACAGGACTCGAAAAAATGCCGGGATATCAAAACTCAGATATTGCAGATACCCGCGTACGTAACCTTCTTTATCGCGCAGTACCGGGAAACGCCGTACCCTACCTTGTTCATTGGCTGCCGCTCCTGGGGGTGCGGTGGTGGTCACTACCTCGACTTCTACTCCCTTGTCGCGTAAAGCCTGAGCTACGCCCGCCAAACGGAACGAGGCCGCTGCAGCCTCTGGAACATAAATTCGGGACACTATCCTAACGAAACCACGCCGTTTACCCACCTAAATTCCCCTGACTAGATTTCTCGCAGCTTATTTTCGCAAATTTCGCGAAAACGCTTGCCGGACTGGGGACACTCATACACACCCTCTTCTCCCGGAACGGGCTGTAGTTTCACCCCTGCTGGCCCCACCCAGCCGATACGGCGCGCCGGAACCCCGGCCACCAGGGCGTATCCTGGAACATCTTTGGTGACTACTGAACCGGCTGCTACCAGAGCCCAGCGTCCGATAGTTACCGGAGCTACGCACACCGAGCGCGCGCCAATCGCTGCCCCCTGCTTAATGGTGACCCCCACCTGTTCCCAGTCGGAGGCAGACTTAATCGAGCCGTCCTCGTTAATAGCTCGGGGAAAATGGTCATTAGTGAGCACTACCGCCGGTCCGATGAACACTCCATCCTCTAGGGATGCCGGCTCGTACACCAGGGCATAGTTTTGCACTTTGCAGTTATCACCCATCCGCACGCCCTCGCCGATATATGCGCCGCGCCCGATAATACAGTTCTTACCCAGCTGGGCGTGTTCGCGCACCTGAGCCAAATGCCAAACGCTAGAGCCCTCCCCAATCTGCGCTTCGGGGGAAACATCTGCACTATCAACTATGCGGGTCATAAAACCTCCAATGGTGAGTTTTCTTCCTCTTACCCTAACGCAAGAACACAAGTGCAGTTACCATGCTTAGAATATAAATAAACTAAATTCGTCGCTATTATTTTGGAGCTTTCATGCGCGTAGCAGTTGTGGCAATGGGAAAAATCGGCTTACCCCTAGCGGTACAGTTTGCCTCTAGCGGACAGGACGTGATTGGGGTCGATGTTAATGAAAAGACCGTTGAGCTTATTAACCAAGGTAAAGAACCTTTCCCCGGGGAAGCCCACCTGCAAGAAAAACTCTCTGAACTAGTACCGGCTGGTAAACTTCGCGCCACCACCAACTACGCGGAAGCTATCCCTAACGCAGATGCCATCGTTTTGGTAGTTCCCCTGTTTGTTGATGACGAAACCTGGCAACCAGACTTCGGTTGGATGGATGGGGCTACTCGTTCCTTGGCAGAGCACTTAACCCCGGGAACCTTAATTTCCTACGAAACCACCCTGCCGGTGGGTACTACTCGTAATCGTTGGAAGCCCCTGATTGAAGAAGTATCAGGGCTAAAAGAGGGTGAGGATTTTCATTTAGTATTCTCCCCCGAGCGGGTATTAACCGGACGAGTATTCCAGGATTTGCGCCGTTACCCCAAACTGGTAGGCGGGCTATCTGAGGCAGGTACCCAGGCGGCAATCAAGTTTTATGAAAGTGTCCTCCAGTTTGACGAGCGTCCCGACCTGCCCCGCGAAAACGGGGTTTGGGACATGGGTAACGCCGAGGCCGCCGAGATGGCCAAGCTGGCAGAAACCACCTACCGAGACGTTAATATCGGGCTAGCTAACCAATTTGCTGTCTACGCGGACAAAGTCGGTATTGACGTACAAAAAGTAATTGATGCTTGTAATTCGCAACCATATTCTCACATTCACCGCCCCGGGATTGCGGTGGGCGGACACTGCATTCCGGTTTACCCGCGTCTGTACCTGTCTACCGACCCTGATGCTACCGTGGTTCGCACCGCGCGCACCTATAACGCCGGAATGCCCGAATACGTAGTATCCCGGGTAGAGGACGTGCTGGGCGATTTGAAAGACGTCAAAGTGGCGGTACTGGGGGCTTCCTACCGGGGGGCAGTTAAAGAAACCGCATTCTCCGGAGTGTTCGCTACCGTTGACTCCTTGCGCAAGCGGGGGGCAAAAGTACTGGTACATGACCCCATGTTTAGCGACCAGGAACTCGCGGGCTTCGGTTGGGAGCCCTACCACTTCGGGGAAGAAATCACCGCCGCCATCGTGCAAGCAGACCATGCGGAGTACCAATCCATCAGCGCAAAAGACTTACCCGGCATCAAATTATTATTTGACGGTCGCCGGATAACCAATCCTCAGCTATGGAAAGGCACCCCCCGCATGGTCATCGGAAATTGGGCTTCCCAATAAAACGAATACCCCTATTTTTACTGTTTAAGCACCTGGTGATAGCTGGCTAAATCTAGCACCCCGTTACCGGAAACTCCGATTAGCACTACCTGCCCGTCCTTAGCCTCGCCGGAGCGGATAAAGTCCAAAGCTCCCGCAATCGCGTGAGTGGATTCAGGAGCCGGAATAATACCCTCTGCCCGGGCGAATTGTAATCCGGCAGCAAAAGTTTCTTCCTGCGGGTATGCTCGAGCTTCCATGAGTCCTAGATGGTAGGCATGGGAAATCATCGGAGCCATCCCGTGATAGCGTAAACCTCCAGCATGAATGGGATCGGGAACGAAATCATGCCCCAAGGTGTACATCTTCATCAAGGGGGTCAATCCGGAGGCATCCCCATAGTCGTAACGGTATTCACCCTTGGTGAGCGAGGGACAGGCTGCCGGTTCACAGGCAACTACCCGGGTTTTGGCATTGTCTCGAATGTTGGTACCAATAAATGGGGTCGCCAAACCCCCTAGATTTGAGCCGCCACCTGCACAACCAAAGACCAGGTCAGCCCCGGATTCTCCCGCTTTAGATAGTTGTTCTTGTGCTTCTAAACCGATAACGCTCTGGTGGATAAGAACCTGGTTCATCACCGAGCCCAAAGCATAATGTGCCTGAGGATCGGACACCGCAGATTCCACCGCTTCTGAAATCGCCATTCCCAAAGAACCGGTGGTGTCGGGATGCTCCGCGAGGATTTTACGTCCCGACTCGGTTAGCTCCGAGGGCGAGGCGTGGCATTTTGCACCATAAACTTCCATTTGTAAGCGCCGATAAGGCTTGTGGTCATAGGAAGTACGTACCTGCCACACTTCACATTGCATCCCCAACATCGAGCACGCCATAGCCAGGGAGGCGCCCCACTGACCAGCTCCGGTTTCGGTAGTCAGTCGCTTAATTCCCGCAACGGCATTGTAATAGGCTTGGGCGATAGCTGAGTTAGGTTTATGGGAACCGGCAGGTGAGTTACCCTCATATTTGTAGTAAATCCGGCATTTAGTACCTAATTCACGCTCTAGGTTATGGGCGCGGTACAGCGGAGCCGGTCGAAAATTGGTGTAAAGTTCGCGAATTCGTTGCGGAATCTCTATATAGCGTTCCTTACTCATTTCCAGTTCGATTAGTCCCGGAGGAAACAGAGGCTGCAAATCCTGAGCAGTTATTGCTTCTTTGGTCTGGGGATTCAGATAAGGAGGCATCGGCTCTGGAAAATCAGCGGCAAGATTGTACCAATGGCTGGGAATCTGGTTATCAATAGGGAATCCACCCGGTTTTACCTTGAGATTATCAGTCATTATTACTCCTATCTTTTTGTTTGTTTTAACCGCCGCCACCTAGACATAAAAATACCCGCCAGGAGGCGGGTTAATATGCGCATGAGAAAGCAACCCGCCTAAGCGAGCCACCACCACTGGATTTTATTTACCGGTGTCATTCTCATACCCACACTTTAGCCAAAACGTGAAAGCAACTACAAGCTGTCTCAAAAATTGGTGTTTTCCTTTTTTGGGCTTTAGTCTGAAATTAGCCATCAAGAGCAGTGCAGAGACCTGGCTCGCGCACTGCAGCAACCGATAAGACGGTGCTAATGCCAGGACCGATGGAAAGGGACTTATGACTAGCGTTAAAACGGATAAACCGCTGATTGAATTGCGGGACGTTTATAAGATTTATCCCCGCAAAAAGCAGGACAAGCTACACGCCCTTGATGGGATTTCCTTAAAAATCGGGGCGGGGGAAATCCACGGTATCGTTGGTCAGTCGGGAGCCGGAAAATCTACTCTAATTCGCTGTTTAACCGCACTGGAACGTCCAACTTCCGGCGAGATTCTGGTTGCCGGTCAAAACCTTTCTACTCTTTCAGAAAAGCATCTACGCCAGGCTCGTCGCTCTATCGGAATGGTGTTTCAAGCAGCTAACCTATTAGATTCGCGTACAGCCGCCGGAAATATTGCCTATCCGCTATATTTGGCGGGACAAAAACGCGGTGAACGCCACGAGCGGGTGCAAAAGCTCCTGGATTTGGTGGGGTTGCATGATCGGGGTTCCTCTTACCCCTCTCAGCTTTCCGGGGGGCAGCAACAACGAATAGGGGTCGCCCGGGCACTTGCCGATGAACCCCAAGTGTTGCTGTGCGACGAACCTACCAGCGCTTTGGATACGGAATCTACCAAGCAGATTCTGCATTTGATTAAAGATGTTCATGACCGTCTGGGCGTTACCGTCCTGATTATTACCCACGAGATGAGTGTGGTTCGAGAGATTTGTACTCATGTCACCTTGTTAGAGGGCGGGAAGATTGTGCAGACGGGGTCGGTAGCAGATGTAGTCAAAGCGCACTCCTCGCGGCTAGCTAAAGACCTGGTTCCACCCCCTAATGTAGAGGGCGAAGTAACTTTACAGGGTAAAGCCGCCACGGTGGTGGATATTGCGTTTACCTCTTCACCAGGAGTACCTACCGGTTCGAAAGTTATGGATTTGGTTGCTGAGCTGGGGGGCGATATCGTTGCCGGAACTTTTGAGACTGTGGGAACCACTCAAGTTGGTCGCTTGGCTGTAGGGGTAGAATCCACGAGACTGGACGCTTTTATTCGCGAAATGGAAAATCATCACATCTATACGGAGGTGCGAGCATGAGCTTTATCGCTACTACCTCACAGGTTGTGAATATGATGCCCTTCGCCGCGGATAGCTCTGGTCGTTGGTTTTCCAACCCGGTGATTACTAATAATCTGCTGGACGCCACTTTAGAGACCATCTATATGTCTTTATGGGCGGGATTATTCTCGATTCTGCTGGGATTGCCTATCGGTTTGTTGCTGGTGGCGACCGCTCCCGCAGGGCTGCTCTCAGGGTCTAAAGTCGCGCGCGTGCTCTACGCAGTGCTGGGATTCATTGTGAATGTGGGACGCTCGTTACCCTTCATTATTTTGATGATTTCGATTATTCCCTTTACTCGCCTGCTAGTGGGCACGACTTTGGGCTGGAAAGCTGCCGTAGTGCCATTAACGCTGGCAGCAGCTCCTTTCTTTGCTCGCCTGGTAGAATCCAATGTCCAGGGGGTAGAGAGTGGCAAATTGGAGGCCGCAAAAATGGCGGGGGCTTCCAATTGGCAGATCATGATGGGGGTACAGGTGCGCGAGGCGCTACCTGCTCTAATCCAATCAGTTACCGTCACTTTGATTTCTTTGATTGGTTACGGCGCGATGGCCGGTACTTTGGGTACCGGCGGCCTGGGTGCTCTCGCTATAAACTATGGTTACAACCAGTTTATGGGTGACGTAATGCTAATCGTGGTCATCGACATCTTGTTAATCGTGGTCATCGTACAGTGGCTAGGAGATATGCTTAGCCGGCTGGTAGATCACCGCTAAGGGAAAACCAGTCGGAGACCTATTACCGCTAAATCTAGCGGTTTTCAATAAAAGTCATTTCTTCTGGAGTAGCACTTGCTATCCAGAAATCCCCCTCCGTAGTCCATTTCGTAGACGCTGGTGAGGGCGGGTAAGAAAACTTTGTAAACTACCTAAAAACTACTTATAAGGATATTTAAAATGAAAACTTGGAAAAAAATTGTGGCTGCAGCTGGAGCTGCTGGCTTAGCTTTGAGTCTTGCCGCTTGTGGCAGTAATTCCGCTGAAGATACCAATAAACTGGTCGTGGGTGCTTCCCCTTCTCCGCACGCACAGATTTTGCGTTACGTGGCCGATAACCTGGCGGAAAAGCAAGGTATTCAGTTGGAAGTAAAAGAATACACCGACTACATTCAGCCGAATGAAGCCCTGAACTCTGGGGATTTGGATGCCAATTATTTCCAGACCGTTCCCTACTTTGATGAGGTAACCGCCAAGAATAACTGGCAGTTCGATCATGGCAAGGGAATCCATTTGGAGCCGCTGGGTATTTATTCCGAGAAGATCAAGGATATTAAGGATGTTAAAGATGGCGCCAAGATTGGGGTCATTAATGACACCACCAACCAGGCACGTGCCCTAAAGCTACTGGCTGATAATGGTTTGATTAAACTACCGAACGACGAAAAGCAGCAGCTGGTATCGGTGATTGCGAAGTCCAAAGAATACAATCCCCGCGGCTTTGAACTCTCCGAGGTAGAAGGACCACAATTGGTGCGTTCCCTCGCCGACCTGGATATTGCGGTGATTAACGGTAACTTTGCGCTCGGTGGAGGCAAGAAACCCTCAGATGCTTTAATTTTGGAAGCCACTGAGAACAATCCTTCCCTAAATATTCTGGCTTGGAAAAAAGATTCCAAGAAAGCAGAAGCGGTAAAGAAATTAGATGCTCTTTTACATTCGACAGAAGTTAAATCATTCATTGAAAAACAATACGCAGATAAATCTGTGTTACCTGGGTTTTAAGGTTTAATTCCTAAATCTAATACCTAATAGATAAGGGTGGGGGCATCAGGATTATCCTGATGCCCCCACCCTTATTAATCACAATCAGTGGCGTGGAATAGAACTTATTTCAACGTCACCGTGCAACCTTTAGCTCCAGCCTTTACATCTCCACTAGGGGAACTGACTGATTCCACCTGAGCTTTTTTAGTAAACACCACAGGGGTAATCGGATCTTTTTCTAGGCTGATTATTTTAGGAACATCTACTCGAACAATCGGTTGTCCGGCACTTACGGTATCGCCTTCACAGGCGAGTAGTTCAAAACCCTCACCTTTCAGCTGTACCGTATCAATTCCTACATGTACCAGCACTTCCAGCCCATTTTCGTCCCCGACTATCCCAAAAGCATGTCCGGTTTTGAATAACTTAATTAGTTTTCCAGAAATCGGAGCCAATACTTCTTGAACCTGCTCGTCAGGCTGGACAGCGAACCCTTCACCCAGCATTTTTTGAGCAAACACTGGGTCGGGAACCTCTGTCACTGCGTGTAGCTTTCCGCTGAGCGGAGACAATACGGACTGTTTCTTTTTGCCGAAGCCAAACACTGTTTTATTCCTCCTGTTCACCCATAAGCACAGCTGAACTGGACTTTAGCAGCATTGCCATATCGTCGTACACGAACTGAACCTGAGGACCAATCACCACTTGGATTGATTTTTGACCAGGACGAATAATCCCAGCCACTTTGGCCGCTTTAATTACTTTCTCGTTAATCTTCAGCGGATCCTTTACATTTACCCGCAGACGGGTAGTGCAATAATCCAAAGTATCAATGTTCTCTGCGCCACCTAAACCATTGAGAATGGTTGCAGCTTGGGAAGAGGGATCAACGTCCTCTAGGTCGGACATATCTAGCTCGTCATCTTCTAGTTCCCGTCCCGGAGTATGCATATTCATTACCCCAATCAAGGCATAGAAAATCACGAAGTAGAGAGCGAAGAACACTACGCCCATTACCAGCAACATATACCACTTGTTAGCCACCGGGTTTTGAGCCGATAGGAACATATCTACGAAACCGGCAGAGAAACCGAAACCGGCAGTCCAGTGCATTGCCGCTGCAATCGCGACCGAAACACCAGTCAATAGGGCGTGAACCAGGTAAAGAACCGGAGCTACGAACATGAAGGAGAACTCTAGAGGCTCGGTTACACCGGTAAAGAAGGAGGCTAGCGCGCCAGCCATCATCAGAGCGGCAACAGTCTTCTTCTTCTTATCTTCAGAACGCAGGTAGATAGCCAAAGCAGCGCCCGGCAGACCGAACATCATAATCGGGAAGAAACCAGCCTGGTAACGTCCAACTACCCCAACAACCTCACAGGTATTAGCGGCAGAATCCCAAACACCAGGACAATCAGCGGCAGTCTTTGCGGCTTCAGCAGCAGCAATAGTTGCCCCGCCGCCTAGGAACTTGCCGATGTCATTAATCCCGACAACATCAAACCAGAAAATAGAGTTCAAAGCGTGATGTAGACCAGTGGGGATTAACAACCGGTTTACAACGGCGTACAGACCGGCACCGATAGCCCCCATACCTTGAATCCATTGACCGAAGTTGAACAGAGCCGAGTACAGTAGCGGCCACAGTACGAACAGAATCCCCGCTAATACGATCGAGAATAGCGAAGTAAGGATAGGAACCAAACGGCGTCCCGAGAAGAATGCCAAGAAATCAGGCAACTTGGTCTTGTGGAAATGGTTGTAAACCCAAGCAGCTAGTAGACCTACCAGGATACCAATCAAGACGTTCTTGTCATTGATTGCTGCCCAACCTTGAGAAGCCCAATTCAGAGCAGCATCGCCCTCAAGCTTCGTTAAATCTACGCCCTTGTAAGAGGCTACAGCGTCCTGTCCAACTACCAGTTTAACCGTGGCATAACCCAAGAAACCGGATAGTGCAGACGCACCGTTATTATCTTTTGCTAAACCGAATGCTAGGGCGATAGCAAACAACCACCCCAGGTTGTCCAGTACCGCTCCACCGGCTTTAATCAACACGTAGGCAGCTACGTTATTAGCACCCCAACCTGTAGGGTCAATCCAGTAACCGATACCCATGAGGATTGCAGCTACGGGCATTACTGCCACAGCACCCATTAGGGCACGACCAAAGCGTTGCAGCCCTGCCATTGCTCTATCTTTCATTATTCATCCTTTTGTCGGATAACCGCTTCGCGCCTTGCGATACGGCTTTTAAATCTTCGCACCAACCATGTAAAAACATCGCCAGATAGGCAATTTCGCCTGTAACCTGCGATGATAATGGTTTCTGGATAAGTCTCCCGATCAATATTTTCGCCATGCTCCATTCGTCGCCTAGCTGACCGCGCAATATAAGCGCGATTTTATTTTCCCGGAAGTTACCGGCATGTACCCGTCTTTGCAGGTGCGCCAAATGACCGGTGAGATCGGCGCGAAGATTATTAGGTACGTCCTCCACTCCTAACTGGGAAGCTACCGTGTCTACCAGGCTGGCGAGCTGATTGGCTTCCGCGAGAGGACGTTTTACATTCCTTCCCGTACGTGCCGCCTGCAAATGCAAAGTTATCAAGGCGGCTTCATCGGGAGGCAAATTAATACATAGATTAGAGTTAAGAAAATTCACTATCACCTGGGCGGCTTTAAATTCTTCAGGATAAACCGCGGCTATTTCAGCTAATAAAGTGGAATGAGGTAGGGAGCCATGATGCAACCTTTGTACCGTAAACACCAGGTGATCAGTGAGCATCAGGTAGATGGAGGGATCTAATGCCCCCCCCAATAAATCGATACCCATATTAATAGCTTGCGAAATAATTTCTAGGACAGGGGTCTCTACGTTTTCCAGCATTTCTAGGAATGCTACTCGGTCTTTCCCAGTAGCCACGAAAGTTTGTTGGGCGGTACTGGGGTCAAGATTAGAGCCCGGTTTTTTACCGAAACCTATTCCTCGTCCTAATAAAATAATCTCGTTTTCTTGATTGCCAACATAAGCCAGTACCGCGTTGTTATTAAAAACGCGCGTCACCGTATATTGACTGCCTACCAAGATGGGAATCTCCTTGCAAAAGGTTAATGAAGCGTCCTCGCTTTCCCTGTCCGGTATTGCCCATCACCCAAGGGACGGTTACACCCAGATACATTCTTCAAAGTAAAACACTAACCCCACTGAGTCAAGTTTTTTTGTAAACTAACGTTTTTCGGTGTTCATTTGTAAGGTAAAGATATACGCCTAGCGGGTTTTAAGGGTAAAAGATTGAAACCCCCAAAAGCTTACACATCAGGAAGGAACGGGAAATGAAAACTGCTGATACGACCAGCATCCAGGAAACGAACGACCTCAACGAGCGGGTTATGTTAAACCGCCAACTAGCGCAAATGCTAAAGGGCGGCGTGATTATGGACGTCACCACCCCCGAACAGGCAAGGATTGCCGAGGACGCAGGGGCGGCAGCGGTGATGGCGTTAGAGCGTATTCCCGCAGATATTCGCGCTGCTGGTGGCGTTTCCCGGATGAGCGACCCGGCAATGATCAAGGGGATTCAAGAGGCGGTTTCTATTCCAGTGATGGCGAAATGCCGCATCGGACATTTCGTAGAAGCACAACTGCTAGAGGCTATCGAAATCGACTATATCGATGAATCAGAAGTGCTCTCCCCCGCCGATGACGTTTACCACATTGATAAAACCCAGTTCAAAGTACCTTTCGTGTGTGGGGCTCGTAACCTGAGTGAAGCGCTACGCCGTATTGGTGAGGGCGCAACCATGATTCGTACCAAGGGCGAGCCGGGAACCGGTGACGTTGTACAGGCGGTACGCCATATGCGCGCGATGAACGCGGAGATTCGGCGGATTTCCAGCCTGCGCGAAGACGAACTTTTCGAAGCCGCCAAGCAGCTTGAGGTTCCTTTATCTCTACTTAAAGAAGTACACGATTCCTCGCGCCTGCCGGTAGTAAACTTCGCAGCTGGTGGCGTTGCTACTCCCGCGGACGCTGCTTTAATGATGCAGCTAGGCGCAGAGGGCGTGTTCGTGGGTTCTGGTATTTTCAAGTCCGGCAATCCCGCTAAACGCGCCAGCGCCATTGTCAAAGCAGTCACCAACTTCCGGGACGCGAAACTGATTGCTGAGCTTTCTGAAAACCTGGGAGAAGCCATGGTGGGGATCAACGAAAACGAAATCGACCTGCTAATGGCAGAGCGCGGAAAGTAAGTCCCTGCAACAGAAACGGTAAGAAAAACTCAATGGAAAAAGTTGGCGTCCTAGCAGTTCAAGGCGCATTTATTGAGCATGAACATTGTCTGGAAGCGCTGGGTGCACAGGTGGTAGAGCTGCGTGAATCCGCAGATTTACGCAGTGGGTTTAACCGCTTGGTGCTGCCCGGCGGAGAGTCTACAGTGCAATCTAAATTGTTAATTGAGCTGGGAATGGCGGAGCGTCTGCGGGAAATGATTAGCGCCGGAATGCCAGTTTTAGGTACTTGTGCAGGCTTAATTTTGTTGGCAAAGCGGATTATGGGCAAACGCAGCGTCGATCGCACCGCGCTCGGCACCTTGGACGTTACCGTGGAACGTAATGCCTATGGACGCCAGCTTGGTTCCTTTAATGCCCGGGCTGATTTTGCGGGAATGAACGATCTGCCAATGACCTTTATTCGCGCCCCCCGCATTAGCGAAGTGGCTTCAGGAGTAGAAATACTCGGACGAGTGGACGACAAAATTGTAGGAGCGCGGGCCGGGGGTCAAATCGGGGTTACTTTTCACCCCGAACTGACCGGCGACCCGCGCCTACATCAAATGTTCTTGAACCTTTAGTTCCGGCTACTCTTAGCCTTCTTCGCGCTGGAAGCTCATCGTGGCTTCATAGTGTCCGGACTCGCTCGGCCAACGGGTAGTAATCGCCTTGGCCTTGGTGTAGAACTTCACGCCTTCGGGGCCGTGAATATGAGTATCACCCATCAGGGAGTCTTTCCAGCCACCGAAGGAATAGTAGGCAACCGGGGTGGGAATCGGGACGTTTACTCCTACCATTCCGGCCTCTACCTCTAGGGTAAACTTGCGCGCTACCCCGCCGTCATTGGTGAAGATGGCGGAGCCGTTGCCGAAAGGAGAGGAGTTAACGATTTCGATGGCTTCTTCATAGCTATCGGCGCGGGTAATCACCAGCACCGGTCCGAAGATTTCTTCATAATAGGCGGGAGCATCTTTGGGGCAGTTATCGATAATGGTCGGCCCTACGAAGTAACCGTTCGGGTAGCCCTCCGGTCGGAAGCCGCGACCATCACGCACGATGGTTGCCCCGCGTTCCTCAGCATCAGTAATGAGCCCTTCAATACGCTCCTGCGCTTTCTTGTCAATCACCGGCCCCATTTCGCAGCCCTGGGCCATGCCCTGATCTACATGGATCTGATCGGCGTGAGCTTTAACTTTCTCGGCTAGTTTTTCTCCAGCGCTGCCCACCGCGACTACCACCGGTAGCGCCATGCAGCGTTCACCAGCTGCCCCGAAAGCAGCCGCCGAAATATGTTTGGCGGCGAAATCAATATCTGCATCCGGCATCACAATCGCATGGTTGTTTGCCCCACCCAGCGCTTGTACGCGTTTGCCATGAGCAACGCCGGTGTCCTGCACGATATGGGCAACTGGAGTGGATCCCACAAACGAAATCGCGTCAATTCCGGGGTGTTCCAAAATCGAGGTAACTAGGTTACGGTTTCCAGTCAATACCTGATAAATACCGTCCGGCAGTCCCGCTTGTTTGTATAGTTCGCCGGTCAAGAGGGCAGCGGAAGGAGTGGAGGAGGCAGGCTTAATAATAATGGCGTTACCAGTAGCGATAGCTAGAGGGTGCATCCACATGGGTACCATTGCCGGGAAGTTGAACGGGCAGATACCCGCTACTACTCCCACCGGTTGCCGCACGGTGAAGATATCAACGCCGGTAGAAATCTGGTAGGAATGTTCTCCCTTCATATTGGCGTTAATTCCACAGGCGTAATCTAAAGTTTCACGTCCTCGCTGGATTTCTCCAATCGCATCGGAATAGTTTTTCCCGTGTTCCTGCACGATGAGCCTTGCCATCTTGTCCTGGTTTTCAAAAACCAGGTGGCGCATCTTGAACATTATGTCTACTCGTTTAGCCAAAGATATTTTTGCCCATTCTTTTTGGGCTTTCTGCGCGATTTTTACTGCTTCATCTAAATCTTCGCTAGAGGCGGAGGGAATGGTGGCGATAACCTCCCCTAATGCCGGATCTTCGATTTTTATTTCTCCGGCGGGTTTTCCCGATGCGTATTCGCCATTAATCCAGTGCTGCAACTGTTTTACCATTGTCAGTATCTCCTTTGATTATTGCTGACTTTATCGCCGGTCATGCCGGTTTTTCGACATCCCTAACACTTAATTGAAATGTCCTTACAAAGATTACTTTACTCGACTTAGGTCCCAGACACAACCGCTCGGGTTACTTACCCCTGGTCACTTTAGGGACACTTTCAGGGCTATCCCTAAAACGCTAACCCCAGGTTTAGGCGCTGCACCCCTTTGATTAGCGATTAGATTTAGAGGACGCAGTGCAGATTAGCGCAATCCCCTCCCCACTTTAGGGCGCACCCTCAAAATACAGTTAGGCTTATAAGGTGTTCCAGAATTTCGCCTGCTCCCCCCAAAAGATATACCGGTTCGGCATCACCGTAATGGCAATCAGCCTTTTGACCCTGAGCGCTTGCAGTCCCACAACCGACCACCACGCTTTCTCTACAAAAAACACAACCGCTAGCAGCTCCACCCCTAGCGCTACCCGCAAGGATTCCTCTACTCCACCCTCCCCTTCCGCCTCGCCCTCGACCCCCAGTCCAGAACCTGAAAAGATACTGGCAGGAAAAACTGTCGTAATAGATCCCGGTCACTCGATTGGGCGACACTTAACCAAAAAAGTTCCTGACGGACGCGGAGGGAGCAAAGCCTGTAATACCTCCGGAACCGCGACTAACAGCGGATACCCTGAACATACTGCCAACTGGAAAGTTGCCCTGATTTTGCAGACTGAGCTGCAAGAAAAAGGGGCAACCGTTCATCTGACCAAAAAAGATGACCATGCAGATAAGGTATGTGTCGATCGGCGCGGACAAATCCCGAACGAGAAACACGCCGATGCGTTCCTATCTATTCACGCCAATGGTTCCCAGTCGTCTGCCCCTCACGGATTCTTCGTAATGGTTTCCAATCCTCCGTTAAACTCTGCGCAAGGCGAACCGTCCCGGAAGCTGGCACGGGCAGTTTCCGAAGGACTTAGAGGCGCAGGGCTTAGCCCCTCCACGATTTTTGGGGCAAATCCCGTCCCCCGCTCCGACCTCGCCACCCTAAATTTTGCGAAAGTACCAGCAGTAATGGTGGAGCTTGGGGAAATGAGGAACCCTCAAGACGCTCAAAGACTATCCACCCCTCAAGGGCAACAACAGTACGCTTCCGGTTTAGCAAAAGGAATCATTAGTTTCCTTTCCACCAGCTCCGGCAAAAACTAACGCAGCAGCTAGTAGCTATCAGCAAAAGAGCCCTCGCCCTCAACTCGTATGCCTACCCAAAATCAACATTAAACCCCCAAACACCCCAAAGGAATCACCGCAATCCCGTCTTTTCGCATATAAGCCTGTTTTCCACCATACAAGACAGCGGCAGCTCGCATTTTTTCGCCGACACGTTCGCGCAACCATAGCAAATGCTTAACATCATGGTCGCTGACCCGATTCGCGGTTTTGACTTCCAAAGCCACTATTGCCCCTCCTCGTCCTTCTAAAACCAAATCGACCTCATGCTCACCTGCGCGAGTACGGAAATGCCCTACCGTAGCTTCTAGAGCTTGAGCAAAGACCCTAACGCATAGCACAGCCAAAGACTCAAACAACGCACCGTACATATTAGCCCCGGCAGGAGTCAGTAAATCCTGAGACTCTAAATCCAAGAGACGAGCTGCAAAGCCAGGATCTACTAGATGATGCTTAGGGCTGCTGGTCAAGCGTTTCCACCCCGAACCCAAAGGCTGCCAAGCTTCCAGAGGCTCCAAAATCCACAGTTTGGTTAAGAAATCACGATAGGTGCGGGTAGTTTCGGAACTGGGTTTATCCCCCTCCCCGGCAGTCGCACCTTCTAATATCTGCGCATAGGACGCGGTAGTCGCGGTAGCCTGCGCATAAGAACGCAACCAAGCTCGCAATGTGTGCGGGGTGCGGGTGAAATATCCTTGAGTAAAGATATCTTTATCCATCACGTCACGCAGATAGGAATCTACCGCCAAGCGCAAAGCGCGCCCAGTTAATTGTTGAAATCCGGGCAGCCCGGTTTGACAGATGGCATCAGCGTAATCAGAGGCAGTTAAGTCACTGCTACCGGTTATCGCTTGCTCACCGGCGAATAGGTCACGCAAACTGACGGTGGGGGTAGTAATTCCTCGTTCGGAAAGGGTTAAAGGTCGCATTCGTAAAGTTATGATTCTGCCCGCTCCCGAATGGGTTTGTACCCCGAGTTTGGGACTGGCGGAACCGGTTAGCAGAAAACTTTCGGGAGGTGCCCCATTATCAACCGCGCGGCGAACGGTATCCCAAGTTTCTGGCAATAGTTGCCATTCATCCAGGAGAACCGGTGGTGGTTGTTGTAGGAAAAGACGCGGGTCTGCCTGCAAAATAGTTCGGGTATCGACTTGGTCTAATTGGTAGGTGGTGCGGGCGAGTCGCTGGGCGGTCTCGGTTTTCCCCACTCCTTTAGCTCCTGCTATACACAGTGCAGGTAATTGGGTAAACACTTGGGCAATCTCATAGTCAATTACCCGTTTTAAGTAGTCAGACATATTTTTACTATAGTCTATCCACCTGTTTGCCGGAAAGTTATCTGCCTATTTGTCGGATAGTTATCAATCTGTTTGCCGGAAAGTTATCTGCCTATTTGTCGGAATAACCGGTGATTCCAAAAAGCAAGCACCTAAACGCACCCCAACTAGAGTCAGAAAACACGAGCAGAGGATGCACAGAAGTCCCCAGTGAAAGGAACTGACGATTGGATGCAACTTCTGAATTAAAGCGCCGGTAAATGGCTGAACCCTAGGGTTACCCCTAGCGCCGCCTAGCGAAAAAATCTTTTAACTGCCCTCCGCACTCGTCCGCTAAAACCCCGCCAATAACTTCTACGCGGTGATTCAGCCGGCTGTCTCGTAAAACATCCCGAACAGAGCCAGCAGCACCTGCTTTATCATCCCAAGCACCGAACACTACCCGCGAAACCCGAGCATTCACGATTGCTCCGGCACACATCGTGCAAGGCTCCAAATTCACTACCAAAGTAGTATCTGACAACCGCCAGCTTCCGCGTCTCCTTGCCGCCTGACGTAAAGCCACAATCTCGGCGTGAGCAGTAGGGTCAAACGGGGAAACCTCCCGCTGGTTAAAGCCGCGTCCGATTATTTGCCAATCCTCTAACTCGGATTCTTCTGGAACATTGAAAGAGCTATTACCTTGAGCTTTGCCCGAGAAAGAGCGCATAGCTTTCATCCCTCGCGCGCCCTCGTCCTCGAAGATAACCCCGTCGGAAGCATTAAGGGGTTGCGTCCTTCCTTTCCTAGGAGCGAGTACCAGCGCGCCCACCGGAACATCCCCGCCCTCACCGGCAAGGGCTGCCAGCTGCATAGCTTGGCGAATAGCCCAATCGAATCGATGCACACTCCAAATTTAATAGAGAACAGCTACCTGGTTGAAACCTATGGACTTATCCAGACAGAAACCCAAATAAGTGAGAGACTAACTATATGTTTGAAAGAGCCGGGCAAAAAGCCAAACCAGAAGATTTAATCAATGTCGATGACCTCCTAGCCGCCTACTATGACCTAGAGCCAGACCCTACCGAGCCGAGCCAACGGGTAAGTTTCGGTACTTCGGGACACCGGGGCAGCGCCTTCGACCATGCATTTAACGAAGCTCATATCGTAGCTATCACCCAGGCAATCGTAGAGTATCGCCGCAATCAGGGAATTAACGGACCGTTATTTATCGGGCGCGACACTCACGCCCTCTCCGAACCTGCCCACCGCAGCGCCCTAGAGGTGCTGGTAGCTAACGGAGTGGACGTACGGATTGATTCGCGAAACTCCTATGTACCCACCCCGGCGGTTTCCTTGGCTATTTTGCAGGCCAATGGCGCGCCTGGCGAGGTGCGCACCTCGGGTGCAGATGTGGCAGACGGGATTGTAATCACTCCTTCCCACAACCCTCCCCGCGATGGCGGCTTCAAATACAATCCCCCCACCGGTGGACCAGCCGATGTAGACGCTACCGGCTGGATTGCCGATCGCGCTAACCAGATTCTTGAGGATGGCTGGCGGAATGTTCCCCGCTCTACTTTGTCAGATTTATCCCGAGCAGATTGCGTACACCCCCATGACTACCTGCGAGAATACGTAGATGCGCTCCCCAGCGTAATTGACTTGGACGCGATTCGCTCTGCTGGCGTGCGCATTGGTGCCGATCCCTTAGGGGGCGCTTCAGTCGATTATTGGGGCATGATTGCTGAACGCCACGACCTGAACCTGACGGTAGTTAATCCGGATGTGGATCCCGCTTTCAGCTTCATGACCTTGGATTGGGATGGAAAGATCCGGATGGATTGCTCCTCGCCCTACGCAATGGCTTCGCTGCGGCAAAAGATGGCTCCGGACGAGGACGGGATTACGCCTTTCGATATTGCGACCGGTAACGACGCGGATTCGGATCGCCACGGGATTGTTACCCCAGATGGATTGATGAATCCCAACCACTACCTGGCAGTGGCGATTGAATACCTGTACACGCACCGCCCGCAGTGGGGCGAGGGTTGCGGGGTTGGTAAAACCTTAGTTTCTTCCTCGCTAATTGACCGGGTAGTAGCCCATATGGGGCGCAAATTGGTGGAAGTACCAGTGGGCTTTAAGTATTTCGTGCCGGGATTACTTTCGGGAACTATCGGTTTCGGGGGCGAGGAATCGGCCGGTGCTTCTTTCTTGCGCAAGGACGGGTCGGTATGGACTACCGATAAAGACGGCATTATTTTGGCGCTGCTAGCCTCGGAAATCCTGGCGGTCACTGGTTCTTCTCCCTCGCAGCTGCATCAGCAGCAGGTGGAACGTTTCGGGGCTTCCAGTTATAAGCGTTTCGAGGCAGCGGCGACCCCAGAGCAGAAATCCAAGCTCAAGAAGCTTTCTTCCGAGGACGTAACCGCCCTGAAACTAGCCGGGGAGGATATCACCGACAAACTGGTGCGCGCCCCCGGTAATGACGCCGAAATCGGCGGGCTGAAAGTAGTCACTAAAGATGCCTGGTTCGCGGCTCGCCCCTCGGGTACTGAAGATATCTACAAGATTTACGCGGAATCCTTCCAGGGTGATGAGCACGTAGATAAAGTAATCTCCGAAGCGCAGGAGGTAGTAGGCGCCGCCCTTTCCTAGAGTGCGTAATAGCTGAGGGCGCGGGCTAGGTTTTTCCTCCCGCCCTCGCCACCTTCCCCCGAGACCGCAAGAGCGGAGATTACTTACGTCTCCCGCCCACCGTAAGCGTTGGGGGCTAGGTTTTTCCTCCCGCACCGACATTAAGAAACCTGACATCAAGGGCGGAGATTACTTTTGTCTCCCGCCCGCTGCAAGCGTTGGGGGCTAGGTTTTTCCTCCCGCCCAAGAATTCGGAAAACGTAGCGACGTTTCCCGAATTCTTATGCCCACCGCACCTGCTCGGATAAAACCTAGCCCCCACCACGCGCCTGGTACGCGAGATTCCAACCGGTTGCCATGCTGCCCGGATAATTCCCACCAAGCCGGTAAGGGTGAGGATTACTTTTGTCGATCAGGTTAGGCGGGCGTAAGAACTTGGGTGATACCCCTGGTATTACCCAAGTTCTTTGGGCGGGGAGACAAACGTAATCCTCGACCTTAATATCGGGGCGCGAGGTAAAATCTTTCCCCTGCTTCCCAGTATCAACCCCTTAGTTACCGGGAACGGAGTTGGCGGTTGGTGGCGGCAGTCGCGATAGCGGCGCGGGGGTCTTCCGGCCAAGGATGTTTGCGATACCTACCCCGCATTTCCGCACGCACCTGCGGATAGACTTCATCCCAGAAATGATGCAAGTCGGTCACTAACGCCAGCGGACGTCCTGCTGGCGATAACATCTCCATCGCCAGATTCACCTTTCCGCCCAGGATTTTCGGCGTGGATTGCAGGCCAAAGAACTCTTGTAGTTTTGCTTGCACCCGGGGCGGGCCGCTAGTTAGCTCCTCGGGATACGTGATAGCGGCGGTACGACCTGAAGGGAGAGTAATATCTCTGGGAACTTCCCTATCCAAGTTACGCCGGGAGTTATAGTCCAACACAGCCTCCAACCAGGTTGCTACCGGTGCATTTAACGCACTGTTTCCAGCGGAAAAATAATCTACCAGACTTAACCAAAAACTTGGATTGTCACGTAAGTCCTTATCGGAAACCGGGGGCATATTTGACAGGTACTCAGCAGCCCACGCCATACGGGCACGCAGATTTCGGGTTTTTGGACTCCAAGGGATAAACCCGAAACCGTCTCGTTGATACTCATTTTCGAGGAGGGACTCAGATTCAAGGATTTGAGCTGGCTCACGATGTAGAGGAATTTCACCCAGGTATTTAGTCTTCCAGGCCGTTATTTTCCCTTTTTGGAACTGTTCCTCGTGACATTCCCGCATATGGTGTTTACCTAGTTCAAGAGCTAACGGTTCAGTTAAGGGAGCCGCAAAACGAATAACATCATTTTTACCTTTACGCAGTCCAACTTCCGCAATTGCTAGCCATTCCGTATTGACCAGAGCATTTGCATTATTTAAACCGGCAGCACCTCCCCCACAAAGTTGATAGACCCCTTGTTTACTGGTTAAGCGCCCTATCTGTTCAGGAAAAGCCGTCGCAACTACTACCCCTACGCTTAAATCACCGGCGATTTCCTGCAAGGTAACCGATTTTTCGCCTTGCTGATTCGCTCCACTTCCTACCCGCTTGCCCGCGCTATATAGAAGCGAAAAATCTTTAACCACCTTACCGGCATCAATATCTTGATAGCGCTGCGCTAGGTTTTCAAAACGGGAACGCTCTTTGCAGTAGTTCGTATCTCCTTGGCGTTCTGCCTCGCAAATAGCTGCCCATAAATCCCCATCTGGACGATGTAAATCCGCCTGCAAAGCCGCTACTACTTGGGCTGCCCTGCGTTTTCCAACCAGATGTGAACCCAGTATTAACGCCCGTGCCAGGCGCGGGTGGGCAGGAATTTGTACTAACTGGCGTCCAAAAGCGGTAATCCGGCAGTCAGCATCTAAAGCGCCGAGAGCCTGCAAATCCTTCTCCGCCTGCTGCCAGGCAGCAGGCGGAGGGGTAGTCGGCAGCGCCAGAACTTCCAGATCGGTTTGCCCCCAATCTGCCAGCTGCAAATAGGTCTGCGCCAAATCACTGCGCAAGATTTCCGGCTGAGTATCGGACTCCATACGTGCATAAGTTAGCTGGTCATAGGCGCGGATTGCTCGACCGGTTCCCAGGCGCGCGGCGCGTCCTGCGCGTTGAATGGCGGTGGCTTGCGAGCAGCTAAGAGTGATTAGTCCCTCGGAATTGCCACGCAGACGGCGGGTTGGAACTCGTGATAAACCACTGTCAATTACCTGATACACCCCAGGAACCGTCAGTGCCGATTCAGCCACCGAGGTGGCCACAATAATCCGCCCCTCCCCCGGCTCTAGGGCGTCCTCGCTAGCAACAGAGGCGCCCTCAGAAAGTACTTTTGCCTGCTGGCGGGGAGACAACTGCCCGTGCAGGGTCATTATTCTTTCCGGGTGTTTTGCGCGGGTACGTAACGCCGAAGCAATCGCCTCTACATCCGCGATTGCGGGGGCAAACACTAAAGTGTCACCTTGAATACGACGGTTTAACGCCAGATCGGCCAAGTAATCCCGAAATTCCCAAGAAGTTCCGCGCTCACTAATCCGACGCACCCGCGCTGGCGGGGGCGCGAATACTTCTTGCAGAGGAAAAAGTTTACCTTCCGCCTGAAGCACCGGGGTATCCTCACCTAAAACCTTCCGGAAAAGCTCGCTATCTAAAGTCGCCGACATCACCACTATCCGCAGCTCCGGACACAGCTGCCGTACTTCGCAGAGCAGAGCTAATAAAACATCAGTCTCTAAAGACCGTTCGTGTACTTCATCGATAATTACCGTGCCAATACCAGAAACTTCTGGATCTGCCAGCAGCCGGCGCAAAAACAGTCCGGCAGTAACAAAATCCAGGCGAGTATCCTGCCCGCGAGTAGTTTCTCCCCGTACCGAAAATGCGACTTTCGCTGACAGGTTTTGCTTCTCTCTAGGCAGTAATGACTGCAAGTAACTGGCAGCTGCCCGGCAAGCAATCCGACGTGGCTCGGTGACCACTACCCCCGCCGCCATGTCACCATCATTTGCCCGCCTATCCTCAAGAGCCCAGCAAAAAGGAGGAATCAAAGTAGTTTTCCCCGACCCTGGCTCGGCACTAACAATCGCTTTCCCTACAGTTTCGAGGGCGTCTTTGAGTTTTGGCAAAATCTTCGCTGCCGGAAGTCCGGGGGCGAGGGGCGCTGCCTGAGAAAGCGTGAACATATTTCTATTTTGCACCGCCGCCAATAAATCCGAATATCCCTCAGCGCGGTAAAGTTAAAGCAAATCAAATCGTCAAAAAAGCACAATAGAAGCATGGGGTATCGTAAGCAAAACCAATATGCACGGTTATGGAAAAAATCTTCCTGGGGAAGCCGGATAGTCACATTTTTTACAATTGCCTTGTTAATCTGGGCTTTTGTTCCCGGACTGGGACCAGATTTAGCTGGTCTTTCCCATAGGGGAGCCCCTAAGATTCAGCTACCTGATTGGGGTAAAAGCGCAGATCAGATTTTGGCTGAATCGGTGCAGACTGATTTAGTGAAAGCAATCTCAAAGTTACCGGAAGCTCAATGGAAAAGCGCCAGCGCTTATGACCGTTCCGAATTTGGTATCCGCTGGGCAGACATTGACCACAATGGCTGTGATACGCGAAATGATATTTTACGGCGTGACCTTTCAGCAGTAAAGATTAAACCAGGTACACATGATTGCACGGTACTGTCTGGGACTTTCACTGAGCCTTATACCGGTAAATATCAGCAGTTCCATAAAGGTGCCGAGACTTCATCAAAGATTCAGATTGACCACGTAGTTGCGCTTTCTAATGCCTGGAAAACCGGAGCTAGTAAGTGGGATACAAAGACTCGTGAACGTTTCGCCAATGATCCCTTGAATCTGCTGGCGGTCGATGGAACGGCAAATCAAGATAAGAAAGATAAGGACGCCGCCAGTTGGCTGCCCCCAAATAAGGGGTTTCAATGCCAATATGTTGCTTTACAGGTGGCGGTAAAAAATAAGTGGCATTTATGGGTCACCCCGGCAGAAAAGCGCGCGATGGCTTCGGTGGCGGCATCCTGCCCCGCGCATCCCCTTCCCGTTGGTTAGCGCGGTTCGGTAATAGTACGCGAGTGTTGTTAGTCCCCTGCTCGCAGGGGTAGATTTTTCCTCCCGCCCAAGAATTCGGAAAACGTAACGACGTTTCCCGAATTCTTATGCCCACCGCACCTACTCGGATAAAATCTACCCCTGCAAACGTACACTCCTGCCAATCTTCTCTCGTATCTTTTACCGGCCGCGGCTCGCACCTCCACCGCACTCACTCGGATAAAATCTTCCCCTGCGAATTTATATACCTGCTGGTTAAATCGCTGTTACGCGCGTGCTACAGCCGTACCCAAAGAAGCCGGTTTTTCCTCCCGCTCTTACCTGACGTGCACGAGCCCGTCTCGGTAAGTTACCGTGATTATTCGTAGCACTTGCCTCGCAGGGGTAGATTTTTCCTCCTGCCCAAGAATTCGGAAAACGTAGCGGCGTTTCCCGAATTCTTACGCCCACCGCACCTACTCGGATAAAATCTACCCCGGCGAACATACACTCCAGTCAAGACCCTCTCGTATCTTTTACCGGCCGCGGCTCACACCCCCACCGCACCTACTCGGATAAAACCGGCTCCTCTGGGCATTAATCCCGATATCTGCCAGCTCCTGCATTCTGCCAGCATCGACAGTAATCAATTGTTGCACCTTCCAAGACAAAAACGCCCTCCACAGACAAAAACACCCTCCCAACTGGACACAGACTCCACAAATAACCGGAAATTCTCCCAATCGGGAGGGCGATAATGTACCGGGAGGGCGAAACGGGCATCTTCACGGGGTGAACCACAAAACAATTTGATTAAGTTTCTTAACCGTTAATATACTTAACTACATGACTGAAGAAGCTAAGCCAGAAATCAAACGCAAACAACACCTAGAGAAACTCCTCTACCAGTTACATCGCCTGATTTTCACAGCAAATGACCTAACCAATCGGTATTCATCAAAAGTAGGGCTGCACGGAAAAGATGGAGAGGCTCTCTTGCAAATCTGGCAAGCAGAACTATCCGAACAACCCCTATCCCCCTCGCAACTAGCGAAAAAGTTACAAATTACGCGAGCGGCAGTCAGCTATTTGACTGATCGGCTAGTCGATTCTGGATATGTAAATCGCGAAACCAGCGATAGCGACCGCCGTAAAACTATACTGCGCATCTCGGAACTAGGCGGGAAAATCGGACACGATTTTACCGCCCCCATGGAGGCAGGATTAAAGGGATTATTTGCCAATCGCAGCGAAAACGAACTGGCTACTTTTAGCGAAATGCTAGGTCAGTTTTTAGATTCTCTAGACACTTCCCCACATCAAGAGTTCTAAAACTTTAGAAACCAAAACTAAACATTAAGGATTGTTATGCGCAGCGAGCTAAAAACCCCGAAATCCGAAAAAGTTGAACAGAAAACAGAAAAAAGCGACTCCCAGCTAACCAATACCGACTTTACCGCTCCTAAGCGCTGGAAACTCGTCCTCGTCCTCTACTTAGCAGGAATCGGCATGGGCGCCCTAGATATGGGGATCGTAAACCCGGCTCGTACCGTTATTCAAAACGGGCTCGGAGTCGATGACAAAGTTGGAGTTTGGGTATTTACTATTTACACCCTCGCCTATGCGGCCGCGATTCCAGTTATCGGCAAAATCGCGGACATTATTGGCCGTAAACCGGTGTACGTGCTGGCAATTGGGTTATTTGGGCTTGGCTCCCTAGGATGCGGACTAGCGCAAGATTTCTCCTCTCTAGGATTGCTGCTGGCTTCACGAGCTATTCAAGCAATCGGAGGGGGCGGGATGGTACCAGTTGCCACCGCGGCAGTAGGCACCATCGTCCCTCCCCCTAAGCGTGGTATGGCTCTAGGGCTGGTAGGGATGGTTTACGGCGTTGCCTCAGTATTTGGCGCCTCTGCCGGTTCCCTAATTCTCGATATTGCCGGTCAAGAAAATTGGCAATGGATTTTCTACATTAACGTTCCCATTGCCATAGTTGTTGTAGGACTGGGGATTTGGGCATTACCAAAGGAAACCCAAGATTCCTCCCGCAGACTTGATTTACCAGGGATATTAGTTCTAGTAGTAATGACAACCTCGATACTATGGGCATTCCAAAACCTGGATTTCACCCAGATTGGCGACTCCCTCAAAGACCGCAACGTTTGGGTAGCGTTAGTAGTCTTCTTAATCTTGTTACCCCTCTTTTGGGTTATTGAACACCGGGTAGCCGACCCAATTATCAATTTCAAATACTTCGGAAACATAAATGTGGGATCGACCCTGCTAATGGGCGCGGTTGCTGGCATCTTGATGATGACGGTAATGTTTATTCCTCAGTTTGCAGAGAATTGTTTACGTCTACCCTCGGGAGCCGGAGGCTATCCCACCATCATTATCGGAGTGGGCTCGGCAATAGGATCTCCCATTAGTGGGCGCTTAACCGACCGTTTCGGGCCGCGGCGAATCCTGGGAGTAGGCACTGCAATCTCCACCATAGCGGGCATAATGCTAATCTTCTGGGCAAGCCCCCACCCAGGGATAATATCAACTTCACTATCAATATTTGTGATGGGATTAGGTCTAGGTTTCTTGATGGGCGCACCACTAACCTACCTAATCTTGCATTTAATTCCCGAGTCTGACGCTAATTCCGGACAAGCAACCCTATCGCTGATTCGTTCGCTGGGCACTACTTTGGCTCCCGCGATCTTAGTAGGGTTGCTCGCCACCGCGATGGGAGGTCTATCCGGCAAGGTAATGGAGGCAATGCCCGAAATGCCGCCGATGCCTACCATGGCTGCCATAGAAAATAGCAAATCTGGAATGCCCCAGATGAAAGCAGATATGGGCTTTAAAATGTCAGATTTACCCGCTCCCATTCAAGAGAAAATCAAATCTGCGGATGTCACGAACGTTGTGGATAGGACTAAAGAAATAGCGAACTATCTGTTTGATCAGCAAGAAGCCAAGATAAAAGCCCAGATGGGAACGGTTCCTCCAGGTGTGGAACAGATGCGAGCTAAGTATCTGCAAGATATTGAATCCCATCGCGACCAGATAGAGACCGCATTCCAGATGGGGTTAAACGAAGGATTTTCTCGCTTGTTCTGGTTCTATACCATCTTGTCCTTAGCTGGGATACTACTGCTGGCTGGGCTGCCTTCTAAGCATAAAATTGATGCCGTAATCAACCCGGATCCTTCTCGGTAACAGCACTCCATGTCCGGGTCTGGCTCGGTAAAAACCCCGGTTATTTCGGCGCGCAGGGGTGGGTTTTTCCTCCTGCCCAAGAATTCGAAAAATGCCAAAGCATTTTCCGAATTCTTATGCCCACCGCACCCACTCGGATAAAATCTCCCCCTGCGGTAATAAGTTTTTCGCACGCTCTCTTTCCCATCACCATCGCACCTACTAACTGCCCTGCCCGAACTCCGATAAAACCCTCTCGTATGCATATGCGTATCTCAACAAAGAGGAAAATCTGGGTGGCGATAAACGGCTCCCGAAGAAGAGGGGCTCGGTTCTAGGGGGTGTATCCGCAGACTACTCCAGGAGTGGAAAAACTAGAGGGAAAAATAGAAAAATAAAGCTATGTCCACAACTGCTTTCGGTCCTGAAGTCGTAGCGACCGCATTTCGCGTCGTTGATGTAACCGGCGTTTTCTGCGCAGCCATCATCGGAGCTAAATTAGCTCGAGAACGCCACTTTGATGCCGTAGGATTCGCTACCCTAGCAGTTATTTCAGCCCTCGGCGGCGGCATGGCTCGAGACGTTTTATTACAAAAGATTCCAGTCGCATTTACCGACCCTTTTTACCTCGCGGGAGCATTACTAGGTGCATTAGTGGCATTCTTTTGGCGACTGGAATCTAAATGGACTAATCGGATAATTACGGTTGCCGACGCCCTCTGCCTGGGATGTTGGGCAGCCACCGGAGCGCAAAAAACCCTTGCCCTAGGGCTAGGGATACTACCCGCACTAATGATGGGGCTAACCACGGCAGTCGGCGGAGGCATCATTCGCGACATTATGGTTGGTCGTATCCCGCGCGTGTTCGGAGGAGCTAACCTTTACGCCACCCCCGCCGCCCTATCAGCAGTACTAATGGTCATTTTCTTTAAAGTGGGAATGCCGGTACTAGGGATGGGGATTTCTATTATTACCTCACTGATTTTCGTGTTACTGGCACAGTGGCGCGGTTGGACCTTGCCAGAAGCCCCCGATTTCACCATCACACTAACCACTCGCCAATTGCGACAGTTACTGCGTTTAAGAGACTTAAAAATACGCGGCTCCAGAACTTTAGACAAAGAGGACGAAACAGGAGAAATCGACCTTGCCACCGGCAAAAATACTGGCGCTAAGCACGCTCAGATTATAGATAACTACAACCAAAACGAAACAAACAACCGACCAGAAAGCTAAAACCTCTTAGCGGTAAAACAACTATTAAAGTTGTGTGCCGATAGCTAAACCCAACAGATAAGTAACTCCGGCCGCGCCGTACCCAATAAACAGTTGCCGCAAGGCTTTCGGAGCAGGGTCGGAGCCAGACAGCAACCCGACAACCCCCCCGACTAGCAGTAAAGTTACCCCCACTAAAACCACCGCCGCGATTGCACCACTAAGCGCCGAACACGGCAGCAAAAATGGGAAAAGGGGCACAAACGCTCCGATAGCAAAGAAAGCGAACGAAGAAACCGCGGCCCTCATACCGGTTCCGATTTCTTCATAATCACGATTTTTTGTCCCTAAATTCGCCTGCTCGCCTATTTTTATCTTCGCAAAAGCAGCGGCCGCTTTCCGATCAGCAGTTTGCGCGTCATCCCCGCGCGCTCTAAACACCAACGCTAATTCATTTTGATTCATATTTAGCTTGTCAATCGCATGTTCAGATTCTGGATCTGGCGAGGAAGAAGCTAAGAGTTCAGTTTGAGAACGCACCGACACATATTCCCCTGCCCCCATGGACAGTGCACCTGAAAGCAGACCGGCCAACCCGGTCGCGATAATCGTGGTTTTTGAAACTCCCGTCCCAAAAATCCCTAGAATCAAAGCACAGGTAGAGACTAATCCATCATTCACACCGAAAACTGCGGCGCGAAAACTACCAGAAATAGTGGCACGTTGCCGGGCAGCAAGAGCCCGCACCACCTCGGAGTGAATCTTTTCGTCTGCCACGATTTCGCTGGGAACATCATGGTCAGCTTCGTAATCGTGACGCTGCTCTGCCCGCTGCATCATCGCCAACATAAATATGGTGCCGAAAACTCGGGTAAAAAAGTTCAGCAAGCGTGAACGCAAACTTGCCCGGGGAGCCGGCAATGCGTCCTCACCCAAAAGATTTAACCAATACTGTTCGTGACGCTCCTCGGCAACTGAAAGTTCCTGAAGCACTTCCCGTTCATCACCGAATCGGTGACGAGCCAGGTAGCGATAGGTATCAGCCTCTAGACGTTCTTCCGCGAGGTATTTGCGCCACCGCCGCAGTTGTTTTTTTGAGGTTTCTTGCACCGTACGGTCTATCCCCTTGTCACAAAAGTAGATGTTCTAACTTTTTTCAGGGGTAGAATCTGGCACATCAACCGTTATTTCCTCGATTTGCACGTCCACGAACTCGGGATTTGTTTTATTGGTGACCGGCACTCCGAACAGACGTTCCTTAACCGCATCCGCGATTTTATCGGTTATGGCTTCTCCTTGGCGGCGAAAAACCTCAGACGCTTTTTGCTTTGTAGCCCGCCCCGCCCGGCGAACCTGCGGATTGGAAGTCACTGCATTAACGGTTTTGGCAACCCCACCCTCGGGATTCTCACGAACCTCACGGCGAACTAGCGCGATACCAGCACCGATGCCGAGGACGGTCAATAGTTTCTTTCCCACAGCTATTACCTTTCGAATCGTCAAAAGCGGGCGTGCACTATTCTACCGCAACCACCGTACAGGGCTCCGGTTAAAAAAACTAGCTAGCCAGACTAAGAAAATTCTGGTCATTCTCACAACATTTTTTATGATTACCGGTTTACGGTGGTTATATGAGCGAAATAAACATCGACACGTCACGTGGCATTAGCTTAGCTGCCGATTTCGTAGTTCCGGTTGATTCTAGTAACTGCGCAGTGATTTTTGCTCATTCATTCTTACTTGACCGCCACAATCTGGGTTGGTTCGATATTTTCGCAAAATCCTATCGAGCTGCTGGTTACGCGACTTTACAAATGGATTTTTCGGGATGCGGAAAAAGCGATGATGACGTTGTCAGCTTGGAAAACCAGATTGAAGATTTAAAAGCCGTCGCCGGCTGGCTAGCCGAGCGAGGCTTTGACCAGCAAATTCTTCACGCTGATGGTTCGGGAGCTCTAGCTGCTTTACGCGCCGTCCCGGATAAGGTACAGGCTTTAGTTTTGACGGCACCAATTTTAGGGCCAGCAGAGGTTCCTTGGGAGGACGTGTTTTCCTCCTCCCAACTAGCCGAATTGGAACAGGTAGGACATACTCGTATCCCCAACGATCAGGGGGCTTCCCGACAGTATTTCGTGATAGGTAAACAGACCTTGAAAGAACTGACCATTGTCGATACCGAGAAACTACTGCAAGATATTGCCCTGCCTACTCTGTTCGTAGTTGATCCGCAAACTTTGGCTTCGCAGTGGTTCGCTCCCCTGCTTAATGACCCTCAAGCTTTGTTGCCTCCCAACTGTGAGTTGTTGATTTTAGATCAGCTAAGTCTCTATGGGGTCTTACCCAGTAACTATCGCAAGCTAGATGAGGGCTACGAGGACGCAGATAAGGTTGATTTCTTACGTAACCAAATCCTTACTTGGGCTACCCGCACTGTTCCCCCCACTACTTAAGAAGCGCCCCAATTCAAAATCCGAATATAGGCAGGTTTATCTAGCTTTTAGCCCCGTTTCTAAGCTGCTGCTACTATCTTGATTTACCAGCCATTTTAGCTTTCAGGTAGTTGTCAGAAAAATTAGAGGAAATCTTTAGAAATAGCTTTTAACTGTACTTTTTACCAAATATAAAGCATTCTTTCAGGTTTGTTTATATTCTCTTCCAGATGCAGTGTTTACCTTTAATATCAGCAATAAGGGTTAAGCGACAAGCGTTTGATATCTCCTTATTTGCTTGAGATGGGGAACAAAGGTTGGGGGCGGATTCCGATACGGAATCCGCCCCCAACTGACATCTAGGATTCAAGGCAAACCCCAAGGTCTATCGCGAATTAAGCGCTACCATCCCAGCACTGAGCTGCCCGGGTTTTGGGTCAATAACAGGCAATT
>NZ_RPZY01000024.1:0-39212 GCF_008661855.1 Varibaculum sp. | reverse complement strand
GAAAAGCAGGGGAAAAGTTTGCTCCGAGTGGGCGCGGTGGGCATAAGAATTTGGAAAACGCCGCCACGTTTTCCAAATTACTTGGGCAGGAGGTCAAACTTTCCCCCGCACCCACAACTTCCAGGCGTATAACCAGGCAAGCACACCCACCAGGGCAACATTTTCACCCTCCTGATTTCAGGCATATGCGTCGTTTTCACCCTCCCGAGACAAAACCACCCTCCCAAAACCGGCAAAACACTCCAATTACGACCACATTTCCCATCTCGGGAGGGCGAAACTGCACCGGGAGGGTGAAAACGTCACCAAAAAAGGTCGCGCCGGTAAAAGATATGAGAGAGACACCCTAATTAGCGATAGCAGGGGGAAAGTTTGATCCGAGTAGATGCGGTGGGCATAAGATTTTGGAAAACGACGCCACGTTTTCCAAATTCTTGGGCAGGAGGACAAACTTTCCCCCGCACCCACAGTTTTCAGACAGGCAAGGGCACGGCGGGTAAAAGATGTGAGAGAGCCACGCTAACTAGATACAGCGGGGAGGAGGATTTATGCCGATTAGGCTAGGTGGGCGTAAGAGTTAGAAAAGACTAGAGTCTTTTCTAACTCTTTGGGCAGGAGGCAAAATCCTCCTCCCCGCGCCCCCCCACAAAGCCGACCGCAGAATCTCGGAGTGCTTTTACCGAGCCAGCCCCGACACGGAAGAGAACCGACACTAACCGCACCCGACGCGCTGACCTCAACCCTGGGTAACCTTCATATGATTTCAATGCACGCTTGGTGACGGTGGGGATTAAAAAATCTGGAAATCGGGGCGCTATTCCAAAGAATTTTTCGGCGATTCGTGACACTCTAGAACCATGAACGCAAAACCTGTAGCAGTAGACCCAGAAGTACTAACTAACGTTGCCCATGGACGCTATTTTGATCCACATTCAGTACTGGGAACCCACATCGGAGAGGATTCGGTCACTATCCGAACGGTCGCCCACTTAGCTGACGCGGTAGAGATAGTCACTTCCTCAGGCACTTATCCCGCAACCCATGAACAAGACGGCATTTGGGTTGCAGTTTTAGAGGGGACTGATATTCCCGACTACCGGGTGCGAACCACCTACGGAGAGGACACAAAAGAGACCGATGATGGCTACCGGTACTTACCTACAGTAGGCGAACTTGACCTGCACCTAATCGGTGAGGGTAGACACGAGAAACTATGGGACGCTCTAGGCGCTCATCTGCGTACTTACGATACCGAAATGGGACAAACCAAAGGGGCATCCTTTGCGGTTTGGGCACCAAATGCCCAGGCAGTGCGGGTAGTAGGTGACTTCAACTATTGGGACGGAGAAGCGTCCTCGATGCGTTCGCTAGGTTCCTCCGGGGTTTGGGAATTATTTATTCCGGGGGTAGAAATCGGAGCCCGCTACAAGTTCGAGATTTTAGGTCCGGACGGAAACTGGCGACAAAAAGCCGACCCTATGGCTAGAGCTTGTGAAGTTCCCCCTTTAACCGCCTCGGTAGTTACCGACAAACACCACCAATGGGAAGACGACGAATGGATGAAGAAGCGGGCAAACACGAATCCGCATACCTCCCCCATGTCGGTGTATGAACTCCATATCGGTTCTTGGTCTTATGACACTGCCTACCGCGATTTGGCAGAGGATTTGGTTTCCTACGTGAAAGATTTAGGCTTCACCCACGTTGAGCTGATGCCGGTATCCGAGCACCCATTCTATGGTTCTTGGGGATACCAGCAGAGCGGATACTACGCGCCCTCTGCCCGCTATGGTACTCCCGACGATTTCCGCTACCTGATTGATAAACTTCACCAAGCGGGAATCGGGGTGATTATGGACTGGGTTCCCGGTCACTTCCCTAAAGACCAGTTTGCTCTCGCAGAATTTGATGGCACAAAGCTGTATGAACACCCTGATCCGATGCGCGGAGAACAACCTGACTGGGGAACCCTGATATTTAACTACGGACGTACCGAGGTACGTAACTTCCTGGTTGCCAATGCTTTGTATTGGCTTGATGAGTTCCATATTGACGGGTTACGGGTTGATGCGGTGGCATCGATGCTGTATTTGGATTATTCACGTGAGGATGGGCAATGGCGTCCTAACCAATACGGCGGACGTGAAAATCTGGAAGCAATTTCTTTCTTACAAGAAACTAATGCTTGCTGTTATCGCCTGCATCCTGGGATTTGCATGATTGCCGAGGAATCAACGGCTTGGCCTGGGGTTACTGCCCCGACCGATGCCGGGGGTCTAGGCTTCGGTTTGAAGTGGAATATGGGTTGGATGAACGATACTTTACGGTATCTACGTGAAGATCCGGTAAATCGTTCCTGGCATCACGGCGAATTGACGTTCTCCCTGGTGTACGCGTTTTCTGAGCATTACATTTTACCTCTCTCCCATGATGAGGTCGTCTACGGCAAGGGCTCGATTCTGGCAAAGCAGCCCGGCGATTATTGGCGGCAGTTAGCGGGAGTGCGTTCCCTGTTCGCCTACCAGTGGTCTCACCCAGGCAAACAGTTAATTTTTATGGGCTCCGAGTTCGCTCAAGGAGCCGAGTGGGATGCGGATCGGTCACTGGACTGGTTCTTGCTAGATGATAACCGCAATCAGGGAATTCAATCCTTGGTACGCGATTTGAACCACATTTACACTAGCGAGCCGGCACTTTGGGACGATGACCATACCGGTTTTGAATGGATTGAGGTAAACGATTCTGAACATAACGTAATTTCTTATGTCCGTAAGTCTCGTGATGACCATGGGCGCGAACATAAGCTAGTGTGCGTATGCAACTTTGCTGGTAACCCGCACGAAGGCTACCGTATTGGTCTGCCGGATGGTGGGGAATGGGAAGAAATCCTCAATACCGATGACCAAAAATATGGTGGCTCGGGGGTTACTAATCTCGGTGAGGTTAGTGCCGAGGAAATGGAATGGAATGGTCGCCCCTACTCGGTTGAGCTGCGAGTACCCCCACTAGGTTGCCTGTGGCTGCGCCCTAAAGAAAGCTAAGGATAGCAGGAAGGTTTAGGAATCTAGCACTTAGCGCCCTCGTAAACGAAAATATCGTTTCGAGGGCGCTAACTGATTTTTTATATTTCTTCGTCCACCCCCACGGCTTCGCGGAAATGAGTACTTAAATCTCGACTCCGATAAAAGTCAGCACCACCAGCAGCAGGTTAAGCGCAATCACCAGGGCAACAATAATCCCCATTACTAGGCGCATTCCTCGCGAATCCTGGTAAACGCCCATCAGTTCGCGTTTGCGGGTATAACTAGCTAATGGAACTAACGCCAGGGGAATCCCAAAAGACAGCGCTACCTGCGAAATAACTAAAGCCCAGGTGGGGTTGGGATAGAGGGCGAGAATCAATAACGCGGGGATTAGGGTGATTAGCCGACGCGCAAACAAGGGGATTTGCACGTGTAACAGCCCGCCCATGATTTCTGAACCCGCATAGGCTCCTACCGAGGTAGAGGCCAACCCGGAGGCTAACAGTCCAATGGCGAAAATAACCCCAATGGTCGTCCCTAATGCGGATTCGATAGCGTGATGTGCGCCCTCGATGCTGTCTGTCCCGCTTTTGCCAGCTAGCGCCGATGCCGCTAGGAGCAACAGGGCAACATTTACCGCTCCTGCCACTATCAGCGCATACCCGACATCATGTTTAGAGACTCGTAGCAGCCGGGGCAGCTCACTGAGTTTGCGCTGGGGAAACCGGTGATTGACCAGTGAAGAATGCAGGTAAATAGCGTGGGGCATCACGGTTGCTCCCAGCATAGAGGCCGCGATAAGCACCGTATCGGCACCTGCAAAGCGCGGCAGCAGCCCCCCAAGCATTCCCGCCGGATCAGGCGGGCTGATCAGCAGACCGGACAGGAAACCGGCGGTGATTACTGCCAGTAAAGCAATTACGATAGTTTCAAACTGTTTTTGGCGGCGCTCGTTTTGAAAAATAAGTAACCCCAGGGAGATTGAACCTACGATTGCCCCTCCCACTAGCAGGGGGAGGTTAAACAATAGCTGCAGGGCGATTGCGCCCCCCACGATTTCAGCCAAGTCGGTTGCGGCCGCGATTATTTCGGCTTGTATCCAAAAAGCGATTCGTTTGGTTTTCGGTAGACGTTGCCCTAAGAGCTGCGGTAGGGATTTTCCGGTTACTAACCCCAGTTTGGCGCTTTGATATTGGATGATAACCGCCATCAGGTTGGCCAGTACTAATACCCACACTAGGAGGTAACCGTAGCGAGCACCGGCGGTGATATTCGCCGCCACGTTTCCGGGATCCACATAGGCTACTGCTGCCACGAAAGCGGGCCCGAGTAAAGGCAAAATTCCTTTTTTAGCGGTCTGCTCAGCTCGGGGCAGTTTTTGAGAATCTGGGGTTAGTTGCCTTTTCATCGGTGAAGCTCCTTCGTCCTTAGTTGGGAAAACTATTTCGGTTGCCAAGGCTTTCCCTTTCCCATCAAAGCATTTTTCGGCTCTTCTGTATCTAGATTTCGTACACCCGAAACTTTACTCTGTTTTCCATAAAGACGAAAACTGCCGCCACGACAGTTATAACCGAGATGCTCTTTTTAAGGACGAGCGATTTGACCTCTTAAAGCATGGGATATTTCTTGCAGATTTATCGGAGAAACCAACATCTGATAGCCCCGTTTACCAGCCGATACATAAATCTGTTCGTAAGCAAACGCCGACTCATCAATCACGGTCGGTAAATCTTTCTTCATTCCCAAGGGCGAACACGCTCCTTTTAAATAACCGGTGAGCGGGGTTAGCTTTTTCAAAGGCAACATTGCCAGGTGTTTTACCCCAAAACACTTGGCCGCAGCTTTCAAATCTAACTCGTGAGTAGCGGGCACTACCGCTACAAAGTGCTGCCCCGGCTCACCCTCGAGAACTAGAGTTTTAAACACTAAATTCGCACCTACCCCTAGCTCTTGTGCAATCGTGAGGGCATCCAAAAACTCGCCCTTTGAAGAAACCTGCGTCATTTGCACAGTAATCCCCGCATTTTCGAGGATACGCAGGGCGTTAGTTTTCACGTGTTTCTTCCCCATTGGCTCACCTATCCTTGAACCTGCACTCTCTTACCAGTGTACCCACCCGGTGGTTTAACCACTTATATGCCATGATTTTCCGAGTGCGCCACCGAGTCTAAATAATCGGCGTGTGTGAGCGCGGGAGGAGATTTTATCCGAGTGGGAGCGGTGGGCATAAGAATTTGGAAAACGTCGCTACGTTTTCCAAATTCTTGGGCGGGAGGAAAAATCTACTCCCGCGCTATTGGCAATCGCTTCTTTTCCTGACTGCGGCTGGTAATCGCTTATCTTGCACTGCTAATCAATCAACCTAAAGCAAATCGGCGAGGATTAGCACTCCTAGTAGGATAAGTACACTGGGGAAAATAATCGCTTCAAAACGTTCCAGGACCTCTGCCAGCCCCATACGTCCAGTGATGAAACGGGCAAGAGCAAGCAGAACGCCAGCAAGCACTAAGAACACTGCGCTAAACAGCGCGATTTGCCACCAGGTGGAGAGGGCAAAAACTGGTAGATAGGCTGCGATTTCATCGCCCCCATTAGCCATAGTAACCAGAGCAACTGCGCCTACGCTAACCTTTTTCCCCTTTAGTTGTGCCTCGTCCTCGTCCTCGAAGTCCCTAGACCCAACACGCTCCCGGATTTCTCCGATTGCAGCTTTTACCCCTAATGCCAGGGGTATCAGCCCCAGGAAACGCAGGTACTCCTGCGGGATCACCAAACCAGAAATTGTGCTTAAGACTATGGCGGTCGCCAGGATAACCCCGAAACCTACATATTGACCGGCGCAGATACGCGCAGTAGTTCCCGGACGATTCTGTCCGTGAACAAACCACAAAGCCAGTAACGCCAAGTGGTCAATATTGGTGGCTACAAATAGCACTACCGCTTGCACGAGGGTCGAAAAAATCAAACTAGAGGTCACCCCTCCATTATTGCGAAAGAGTTCAGAAGTGAAGAAAACAGGGGCGAGGAATCGCAAAAAAGCCATAGAAGAACGTAAGCTGAAGCACGTGAAAGCAATTATGACAGTTACCGGCATTGACCACACCGGGATTATCGCGGCGGTATCCCAAACGCTCGCCCAAAACCAGGTGAACATCATCAATGTGTCGCAGACCTTGATGGATGAATATTTCACCATGATTATGCAGCTGGAATTCGATGAGGAACAGATAGGGTTAGCGCAGGTGCAGGCAGCTATGAAGCCAGTAGAGGAAGCCGAAGGGCTGGTTGTTAAAGTGCAGGCGGAAGCTCTCTTCAACGCCATGCACAAACTCTAAGCTACTTACCGTGAACCTACGCGGGCAGCCTTAATCGCAAGGGAGAATAATGGGACTGGATACCACCGGGGAAATCCTGGAAACCATACAGATGATTGCCGAGGATAACCTCGATGTACGCACCGTAACTTTGGGACTATCCCTACTGGACTGTGCGGATACTGATATTGAGCTGGCCTGCGCGCGGATTGAAGAACGGATTTTAAGCGCCGCCTCCCGCCTGGTTGCTACTGCCGAGGAAGTCGCGGGCGAGTTCGGGGTGCCGATTATTAACAAGCGCCTTTCGGTAACCCCAATCTCCCTGGTGGCAGCGGCTTGCCGCACCGATAATCCCCTCCCCTTCGCTCAGACACTCAATCGTGCCGGCAAAGCCGTAGGAGTAGATTTTGTGGGTGGCTACTCCGCGTTGGTACAGGCCGGTGCCACCCGCAGCGATTTAGCGTTGATGGAGTCCATTCCCGAGGCCTTAGCTACTACCGATATCGTATGTTCCTCGGTAAATATCGGTTCTACTCGCAGCGGCATAAATATGAGCGCGACCGCAAAAATGGGTGAGCAAGTTCTCGCCGCCGCCCATAAAACTGCCGATAAAGACGGAATCGGAGCCGCAAAACTGGTGGTGTTTGCCAACGCGGTAGAAGATAACCCCTTTATGGCGGGCGCTTTCCACGGCGTGAGCCAACCCGATGCGGTGGTATCGGTAGGGATTTCGGGCCCGGGAGTAATAGAGAGGGCGCTCGCGGGAGTAAAGGGGCGTCCTTTTGAAGAATGCGCAGAGGTCATTAAGAAATCAGCGTTCAAAATTACCCGCATGGGGCAGCTGGTAGGGCAAACCGTAGCGAAGCGTTTGGGTGTCAGTTTCGGAATCGTGGATTTATCGCTCGCCCCTACCCCGGCAGTAGGCGATTCGGTGGCCGCGATTATAGAAGAGCTGGGCGTAGAAGCGGTCGGAGCGCCCGGCACTACTGCGGCTTTGGCTCTACTCAACGACGCGGTTAAAAAGGGCGGCCTGATGGCGTGTTCACTGGTAGGGGGACTTTCCGGCTCCTTTATTCCGGTTTCCGAGGACGCGAATATGATTCAAGCAGTCCAGCGTGGTTCTTTAAGCCTGGCGAAACTGGAAGCCATGACCGCTATCTGTTCAGTAGGTCTGGATATGATCGCGATTCCCGGTGACACTCCTGCCGCTACTATTACCGGTTTGATTGCTGATGAAGCCGCTATCGGGGTTGCCAACGGGAAAACTACTGCGGTGCGCGTGATTCCAGTACCGGGTAAAGGGGTAGGCGAAAAAGCGAATTTTGGAGGCTTGCTGGGCTGGGCACCAATTATGGAAGTAACCTCGCTGTCTTCAGAAAGGTTTGCGGCTCGCGGAGGACGTATCCCCGCCCCTGTACATTCCTTTAAGAACTAGCCCTCCCGAAAGAACTCCCCTAGAATCCGCCTGCTAAAAGTGCTATCTTCGGGAACAACTTCTATATGGTCACCCTGAGGTATTTTTAATACGATAGTCGACTGCTTACTAGGGAGACTACAGCCCAATTCGTGACTGCAACCCGAAAGCGTTAAGGCGGAAACAAAAAGCAATATGCTAATTGGCTACAATTTGAATCGTTTCTGCATGTTTCAGCATTCTCTTTCCCCATTGCGAATAGATCGCAGAAAACGGTAACGCAAGTTCTGGTAAGTAACATCGGGTCATGGTAAAAGGTATCGCCCCAGATGCTAGAAGAGCATTCCGCTTACCCGTGCAAGAATACCTAATCGTTGAGACTTGGGTAACCGGGAGGACGTGGTTTATTATTTTTGGCTCGCTGAGTTTTTCAAGAGTACTGCTGCTTTTTCCCTTAGGTATATTCGCCTTAACTGAATAAGGTTCACACGAAACAGTGAGCTCCGTTACGATACAGCTAGCTGTTCATTTTAGAGTTTCTCCCAGACACAAGAAAATGGCGCTAAATGGGATGGGATAATTGCTGTCACAAAGCAGGTCGAGATGTAAACCTCTAGCTAAAAAATCACCCTCAAGAAGAGAATAATCATTGTAGACAAACTGGGTAGCCCATAAACCTGCATAAACACCTGACTCCCCCTCAAACCCCAACGATTGAGATAGATGGGAAAACTGGTCAGCAATGTCTAACTCTTGTTCATTAGCAGAAAAAAGTCCTTCGACCCTTCCTTGGATTTTGAACTGTAAAGAATGAAAATACACTGTCCATCCTACTATTCAATCTAAGCACGCTGGTGGGAAAGGTATACACGCAGTTAGGGTGTGCCTTTGATTTTCCAAAGGCACACCCTAAAAGTTCAGCTAAATAAAATGTTCGCTTAATTCTCGCTGGTGAACAAATCGGTAGCTGCCGATTCTTCATCAGGAGTGACCGGAGATACCGCAGGTTCCACCGAAACCGGCTCTTCGCCCTCGCTCTGTGATTCCGGTTGTGCTAGCACTGCCGGCAGCTGCTGCATGGGGGTTAGCCCCTCGAGACCAGTAGCGGTCTCAGAGCCCAGCAAGCCCCGCATTTCTTCCAGGTAAGCGGCGATGGATTCGCGCTGACGCTCCAAGCGCTCCACCGTACGTTGAGCGGCGGCCCGCTCTGCCTGAGCTTCGATACGAGCAGCTTCACGCACCTGCTCGGCCTCGCCCTCTGCAGCCGCAATCGTGGCTTCCGCAGCGCGACGGGCATCTTCTTGGCGGCGACGTACGACCGCATCAGTATCGGTCAGCAAGCGCTCTGCCCGCTGCAAGGTTTCACCCAAGTGTTTCTCGGCGTCTGCCACCTGGGCTTTAGCAGCAGCCACCATCGCGGAAGTCTCGGAACGAGACTGTTCATGAGCCTGAGCATCAGCCTCGCGAGCAGCTGCCCGTGCTGCTGCAATCTCAGTTTCTGCCTCTTGACGCATCTGCTGAATCTCGGCACGGATACTATCGGCGCTTTCCCGCGCCTCTTTCAGAATGCTTTCAGACTGTTTGCGAGCATCAGCCAAAGTCTTTTCTGCCTGTTCTTTAGCTTCTTCCCGAGTCTTAGTGGCTTCGGTCAAAGAGGACTCGCGCAACGCCTGTGCCTCCGCAGTAGCATCATTACGCAGTTGGGAAGCCTCTTGCTCTGCCTTTACCCGCATCTCTACATAGTCTTTTTCGGCCTGAGCACGCTGCAATTCGGTTTCCCGATCAACAGTTGCTTTCAGGTCAGAAACCTGGGTGTTAGTCTCTGCCCGCAGCGAGGATGCTTCCCGCTCTGCCGCGGCAACCAGTTCATCAGCACGATGCTGGGCATTGGTTAGAACCGTCTCGGATTCAGTGGCAGCAGTGGTGGTGCGCTCTTCAGCCTCGCGCCGCGCCTCTGAAATTAAGGAAGCCGCTTCCGCCTCTGCTCGCTCTGACATATCCTGAGCGTTCTTGCGAGTCTTTTCCATCAGCTGCTCCGCCTCGGCATTAGCCTTGTTAATGACGGCAGTAGACTGTTCTTCCGCGCTGCGCAGGAGCTGTTCTATCCGAGCACCAATCCCCGTATAGGAACTGCGATCAGATGAGCGTAATTGCTTTTGCGCTTCTGCGAGCTGTTCGCCTAAATCTACATTGCGCTGATCAACCGTATCGAGTCGCTGTTGCAACTCGCTAATCTGGTTGTTCAAAGTCTGAATCTGTAAATCGACCTGAACGCGATCATAACCGCGCATTACGATCGGGAAATCGGTTTGTTCTTCCACCTGGTCCTCCCTGAAGATTAGCTGCTGAGATTGGGCACTACCTGGAACATTTTAGTCCATTGTTTCAATAGCGCGAAACCCCGTATCATTGCCTAGTCTTTCACTTATTAAGGCTTCAAACCAAACATTAATCTAAAATTGACCCTAGTCACACCCTGGACGAGCTGTAAGCATCATGGGCATAAAGAAAGTACAGTTATAAATAGTTGGTAAATGACAGTTGGGGGAAACTGGTGAACACTTTCTTACGTAGATATTGGCTTCCACTGCTACTGGTAATCGTAGGTTCAATAGTTGCGCTTTGCGGGGTGGGCACTGCCACTGTTTGGAAACCCTCTCCACAGGTATCGGCTTCTTTACCCTCCAGTTCCCAAAAGCAAAACCTAGCTATTACCAGGCCGGGAATGTTTGAACTGTACAATTCTGCCACTAAAATTACGGTATCCGGTCAGGGAAAAGTGGCGCTCGCAATTGGGCGTTCTGCCGATGTTAGCGCCTGGGCAGCTGATTTGAATTATGTGGAAGTGACCGGGCAAAAAGATAAAACCACTCTTTTAACCGAGCCTCACCGCGGAAAAGCAGATTCGCGCCAGCCCGGAGAAGCCGCTGGTAGGGATATGTGGCTGAAATACAAAGAGGCAGACGGCGGTCAGATTAGCGAAACTTGGAATCGTTCCGAGGGCGCGTGGTCAGTAATTGCGTGGTCAGAGGAAGGTAATGTGCAACTGACGATGCAATGGACTCAGGCAGTCTCCACCCCTTGGTTCTGGCCACTGCTAGTTGCGGGAGTGCTGTTGATACTTGTCGGCGCGATAGTTGCCGTGGTTATTTTCCGTTTCGCGAAAGCGGCTGCTAAAGAGGAAGAGCAGGTGCGCGAGCAACGTAAATTGCGGGCTGAACAGGCTCCGGACAGTCAAACGGAACAAACTGTACAAATGCCGTCTTTGCAAACAGTCGCTCATCCTCCCTCCCGTAGTGAGTTACGGAAAGCACGTCAACGCGGGGAGGAAACAATCGAGGTTGAGGGAGTCAAGTTCCCGACGGGCTTGGTTCCGGTGGTGCGTACCGATGAGGACGGAAACCCGATTAACCCTCTCGCGGCTACTTCAGCAGAACCCGAAATTTCCGTACCCGAAATAGCTACCCCGGTTACGGTTGCTGACGATTCGTCCTCGTCAGAGCCGATGGCTACCGAAACGCAGCCTGTAAACCAAGTTGGCGCAGATGAACTGAGTTCCGCGTCAGCTAGCCAACTGCCAGCGGAATCTTTTGCGCCTATGCAGGGAGCGCAACCAGTGATTTCTGATAACTCGGCACAGTCATATCAACCAGAGCAGTCCTACCAGCCCGAAGCGTCCTTTAACCCAGCACAGTCCTACCAGCCAGAACAATCGTTCCAACCAGACGTTTCCTATAACCCCGCTCAATCCTATGAACCGGCGCAACCTTACGAACCCCCGCAATCAATCGAGCCAGCCCAGCCTTACGAACCTACTTCCTCCCCGATAAACACGGGTGAATGGTTTGAAGACGATAACTTTGATTTAGACGGGCTAGGCGAAGGCCCTGATATTGACGATTTCGAGGGCGAATCAACATTCGAGCAAAGCCAAGGAGGTAGCAACTAATGAGAAGCACGCGAACACTGTTATCCCTAACCACAGCCAGCTGCCTGACGATTGCGAGCCTCGCAGGCTGCACCTCTACTGCCCAACGTAAAGAAGTACCCAAAGCCACCCAAACCGAGAGCTATCCGGCGCTACAAATCGAACAGGTAACCCCCATCCTCAAAGCGGTAAATGCCGCTCTAGCGGCAGGTGACTCAAAATTTGATGCCGGAAAACTCGCTCCGCGAGTAGGCGGACCGGCACTAGCAATGCGCAGTGCCCAATATAAAATGCATCAAAAGAACAGCCAAGTAACCCCCACCACTCTGCCCACCAGCTCAGAGCTAGCCACCGTTACCTCTTCAAACAGCTGGCCACGTTCCCTGATAAATGTAACTGGCGCAGATAAAAACGGTGCAAAATATGTGCAAGTAATCAGACAAAGTAAGGCAACGAACCCCTACCAACTGTGGCAGTGGATGCAACTACTACCGAAAGCGGCGCTACCTGAAACTGATGTGGTTGCCCGAGGTTCAAAAACCTTAGATGTCAAGAATGACTCCAACTTGTTACTCTCCCCAGAAGCAGCCGTAACCGCTTGGGCACAGACCGTGTTCGACCAGAAAGCGAAAAATGCCGATAAGATTTTTGTAGACCCCCTCATGGAGGGAAAACGCCAAGAGCTAAAGGCGCTAACCGATGGGGTAGGTAATGCCGGTAAAGTTGCTTCCACCATCACTCCCAGCGACTTTAAAAACAACACTTTAGCGATTAATCTCCCCGCGAAAAATGGCGCGCTAGTGGCAACTACCTACACTCAGGAAGTTAAGCTGACCGATGTAAAACAAGATAAGCCCATCACCCTTAGCGGAGATGTGGTTAATCTGCTAGATAATGGCAAAGTCACAGAAAAGGCAACTTGGAGTCGGGTTATCTGCCTAATGATACAGATCCCCCCCAAGAACACTAAGGATGCAAAAGTACGGGTGATTGCGGCGTCTGAGGTTTTGACGTCAGCATCTAAGTAAGGAAGGTTCAAAATGGCGCAAACCCATGGAGCGGTAGATTTATCTCAGTTCGCTGCTAATAACTCGTCAAAGCCTGCGCAATCCGCTCCTACTACTGGTCTTACTCCAGATTCCACCTATAGGAACAGTTCGAGCGGCAATCCCCAAGACGCAGGAGAGCTTATTCCCGGACCGTTTATCCGGGATGCCGGTGACGACACTTTTGAAGAAGTCGCCGAAACTTCCCTCAAAGTACCGGTAATTCTGGATTTATGGGCACCATGGTGTAGCCCCTGTAAACAGCTAGGTCCAATCCTTGAAGAACTCGCCCGCGAGTATCAAGGGCGTTTCCAATTAGTGAAAATAAATGTGGATGAAGCCCCACAAATAGCACAGGCTTTCCAAGCACAGTCTATCCCTATGGTGATGGCTTTGATTGGTGCCCGCCCTGCACCCCTATTCACTGGCGCACAACCAAAATCTCAAATAAAACCGCTTATTGACCAGGTTCTCCAAATTGCTGCCCAAACGGGACTGCACGCAAAAATGGCAGGAGATAACGACCTCGAACAGCAAGATCCGCGCACAGAAGAAGAAAAAGCCGTAGATGCACTATTAGAGGACGGAAAATACGATGATGCCCTAGCACAGGCGCAAAAACTGCTTCGCAATTCCCCCGAACAGGCCTCGCGCTATCAGGCATTAGTGGATAAAGTTTCTATGGCGCAGCGACTAAATTCTCAAAAAGGGCAGGACGATTCCAATCCCTTAGTGTTGGCCGATCGTTTCTTTGAAGCTGGAAATGAGCCTCAGGCTTTCGATTTACTGCTATCTTTAATCGCAGATTCAGCTGACGAACAACAGGACTCCTATCGCCAACGCTTACTGGAACTATTCCGTCTTTCCCGTAACCCCGACGCGGTAAAAATGGCACGGCAACGCCTATCTAGACTACTTTTTTAGGCAACCAGCAGTTTTTACGCTAATTGGTTTATAAAATCTAAAGTTCCTCTAGCTAAAAAGCTCAAGTGCGCCCTTAGTCCAAATAGTCTAGTTAGACTGAAATAGACTATTGCTATTAAGAGGGGGAATCATGGAAATAAAACCCGATTTCGTAGAGGCTTACGACCCGCAAGAGGGCGCACGCAAAGCCAAGGCTCTTTTTGAAGAGACTTTCGCTACCTCCCCGATAGGGGTGTGGCGAGCTCCTGGTCGGGTGAATGTGATTGGGGAACATACTGACTATAACGGCGGGAAAGCGCTGCCCCTAGCTCTCCCCCACGCCGTATATGTAGCGCTTAGACCGCGCGAGGACGATCAGGTAAAAATCATTTCCGAAGATTTCCCCGAGCTAAACTGTCTAAAGCTATCTGATTTAGCAGAAAACTATCCCAGCAGCGGTCCGGGAGCCTTTATCGGAGGGGTAATTCTCGGGTTAGCTGAGGTGCTTAAAACACGCAGCCTACCCCAAAAAGCTGAGCAACTGGCACAAAAAATCCCAGGACTGGAAGTAGCGGTAGCTTCTAGCGTTCCTTTAAGTGCCGGACTGTCATCTTCGGCAGCTTTAGAGTGTGCAATTGCAGTGGGTATTGATGAGCTGGCTTCACTAGGGCTTTCTGAAAGTCCAGAAGGACGAAAACTGCTGGTAGAGGCAGGCAAACTAGCAGAAAATCGCTATGTGGGCGCACCCACTGGAGGTTTGGATCAATCGGCATCAATGCTCTGCGAAAAAGATCAGGTACTAGAGCTGGACTGTGCCAGCTGGAACACCCGTCTACACCCCTTTGATTTACCGGCTCGAGGATTATCGCTACTGGTAATTGATACCCGTACCTCACATAATCTTGCAGATGGTCAGTATGGTCTGCGCAGGGCAGCGTGTGAGAAAGCCGCTGAATTTCTGGGGGTAAAGGAACTAGGAGAACTGGTGCCAACCACTATTTCGGAGCGTGACAATCTAACCAATCTGGATGCACCAGATTATCCTCCCCTCTGGGTTAGGGAACAGCTAGATAAGCTCTCTGATGCTAGCTTGCGCCCTCGAGTTTGTCACGTCCTCACCGAGATTGCCCGCTGCCAGCGTCTGTGCGAGCTGTTAGAAACTGGAGCAGATATAGCGAAGTGGCGCGACCTACTTGATGCTTCTCACGAGTCCTTACGTCGTGACTACGAAGTTTCTTGTGAAGAATTAGATTTAGCAGTACAGACTGCTCGCAATATGGGCGCTTACGGGGCGAGAATGACTGGAGGAGGCTTCGGAGGGTGCGCGATTACCTTGGTCGGCGCTGACCAGGTGGAAGCCACTGCCAAAGCGGTAGTACAGACATTTAAGGATTCTGGCTTTAACCAGCCACGATTCCTGTCCGTTTCACCTGGTGAAGCCGCTGCAAAAGTGGAATAGAACTTTTGCCCGCACCAGAAGTTTCCTCTGGTGCGGACGCCAGCGGAGAGTTTTTAAGATAATCGAACTCTTTTCTTTACCTCACCAGGTTTTATAGGTACGCTCACCCATTTCTTTCGGGAATAATGTAGTATTATTTCTGCTGCTTATTCGTTACTTACGAAATACCAGGTCTGAAATAACTGTCCCTAAGGGAGTAAGATGGATATAACCGTTTCCCGGAAGATTAACCTATATAGATGGCTATTTACCTTGGGAATAGTAATTTATCATTCAAAATCTTTGGCGGCATTCACCAGTCCGGAAACTAAAATCGGTATCATAGCAAAAACCTATGTAATCTTAGCAAATCAGCTAGGTTTTACCTCAATGAATTTTTTCTTTTTTACTTCCGGTTTTTTACTCTATTTCAATGCCAGCCCCCCCCTCAATAGGGCGGAAAATGAAATCCCGAGTTAAATCACTGCTGCTGCCATTTTTATTATGGCAAGTTACAGTTCTTATTTTAATGACGCTGACCCGTCCCTCAGAAGCAAGACTCCATCTCAACCCGATAGATTCATTTTTCTGTTCACCAGTTGCGGGACCACTTTGGTATTGCCTTGCCCTTTTAATCCTGATGTTGCCCGCTCCCCTAATAGTGCGGATTAAGCACAAATCAGTGCTAACCGTACTGACAATCGCTATCTTCACCTATTTAATTGCTCGCCATTTAGGCTACTTCCCAGAACCTTTATCATTTAAACGGTGGTGGTGGTATGGCAATATGATTAGCTATCTTCCGAGCTATATTTTAGGGGCATACATCGGAATAGTTCGACCAAATCTAATTGTTAAACCAAAAACTAACAATAACTTCTGGGTACTATTTGGTATTTTCCTTACTGTAATCGTAACAGTGCTGTGGCACTATTCCCCCGGAATGCTCTCAGATGTAAATTTTGGATTGCTGCAATTAATTGGGATGTGGCTACTATTAAAATCCACTTGGCTTACGAAAGATATGCCCAAATTTTTTGATTGCGCTTTTTACGTATTTGCCCTGCACAATCCGATATTAATTCCAGAATTTGAGCTGCTGATACTTCCGCTATTCAGCATCTTCGTTCCCTTTAACGATTTAGAAATTCTTACCCTAAAACTATTGGAGATTGTTTCTATAGTATTGGCAAGCTGGGCTCTAAAGCTACTATTTGACCGGATATTTCCAGCTAAATTCTCAAAGATGTTTACTGGTGGCAGATAACCGGAACAATATAGATATCTGCCAATCTGCGGAGAGTAAGGGATTCGAACCCTTGATACCCTTGCGGGTATAACGGTTTTCAAGACCGTCTCCTTCGGCCACTCGGACAACTCTCCTATCCGTGCCTAGAACACTAGGTATCCCCTATGTTACAGGGGATACCCGCGCGCCCTAAAATCCGCCAAAGATTTTCCTCTTGGCAGATTCTGGTGGCAACGGTTTATCTAACTGTCCGTGAGCTAGCGCTACCGCAAATGCCGGAGCTAACGGCAAACGCGGTAACAATAACGCCTGCACCGCGTGATAAACACTGTCACGCAGCTTTTGATTCTCTAAATCCAAAGGCTGATTCTCCGGGGAAAGCCGGTGGACAATCCGTCCCCCGCGCACCAGGAAATACTCATAGGCGAAATCAATCCAGGAGCGGTAGCAATGCTCATAATGCTCGCCGTCCTCTACATCTGCCCCCTCTTGCTGGGCTACCCTAAGCAAAGTAACTGCCGCCCCTATAGCCTCAAACTGCACCCAAGCTTGGCGGTCACGAATAAGAGGCTTCCCCGACCAATCCACAGTAAACACGAAACCGGGGGCACCATCCCTGCGCCAAGCGTCCTCGCGGGCACGCTCAAACAATCCAGTAGCAGCCTCAATCATCCAGTCAGGAACTTCTTTACCGGAAGTCTTAAGCATCGCCCTGGCCTCTAAAATTAGGCGCGAAAACATGAAAGAATGCCCGATATCGGATCCATAGGCACGGTGGGTTTCCTGAGGATTGTCAAGATTGTAGTCCAGCAGCGGGTTCCATTCGGAATCAAAATGTTCCGGAAGTCGCCAGTTATACTCCCGAGATACCCGAGCTACCCGCTGTAGAATCCGCATAGTTCGCTCTAACCATTGGCTGTCGTTAGTTACCTGCGCTAAAAGCATATAGGCCTCTGCCATATGCATATTTGAGTTAATACCCCGATAGTCCTCACAAACCGAGTAGTCACGGTTATAGCTTTCACGAACCATGCCAGCATCTTCATCCCACCAGTGAAGATTATTCTCGCGAATAGCTTCTTGCATTAGCTCATTTGCGCCAATCCGATCCGCGGCAGTCGCCGAAGCCGCCCCCAAAAGCAAAAAAGCATTCGAGTAAGAATGTTTATCATCACGACCCGGATAGGCGACCGCACGTCCTTGTTCATCCAGTTCATGGTCAATCGCATCAAACCAGCCACCATTTTCTTCATCCCGGAAATACTGGTTAAGGCAGCGAATACCGTGTTCTACCAGGCGGCGACAACCAGGAATCCCGAGCAGCACCCCCAGAGAAAACACATGCACCATTCTGGCGGTTAAATAGAGTTGAATAGGCTGATCCAAATCGACTTCACCGTTACGATCGAGGCAGGCGAATCCGGTTTTTACCTCCGATTTACGTCCGTAATCCAAAAGATCTTGCAAACGCGCAGACAGCCAGCGATTATGCTCGATTGAGTCGAACCAAAACATCTTTCAGCTCCTTTATAGGTAAGTTATATTCAGAGGTAGCAGGTTAAGCTGCACAAGTATTAACGAAATTCCATGTTGATACCAAGTGGAGATACCTTGTCGGTTAAAGAATCCACAGCTAGATAATCGACTCCGCTCTCGGCATAGGAGGGCGCGTCCTCGATATCTAGATTCCCACTGACTTCCAGCAAAGTTCCGGGATTAATAGTTGCCCGATGCTCGGCTGCCAAAGTTGCTTGCTCAGGGCTAAATCCCCGTAGACGCAACAAATCTACCTGCATCTTTAATAAGGGATCTAGGTATTTGGTTGCCTCGATTTCTACTTCGATAGGTTTACCTGAAGCGCTGGTTCGCACATGATTCATCACATCCCCCAGCCCCGTCCCCAGCTGCAAGTGTGCTGCTCTTACCAGTGGGAATGAGCCTATTCCTAGACGGGAAGTCATTCCCCCTCCTGCTCGCACCGCATATTTTTCAAGTTCACCTAAGCCCGGAGTAACCGAGAGAGTATCCCGCACCACTAATTTGGTCTGCGAGAGTGCCTGCGCCCACTGCGCCGTCTTGGTAGCAATCCCCGACAGGTGAGAAAGAAACCATAGACATAAATCTCCCGCTTCCAACAATCCGCGAGTATTCCCACTAAGTTCAAGCACGGTGGTTCCCGCAGTTACCTCGGTTCCATCGGCTACGCGCAGGTGTAACTGGTAATCCCCTAGTACCTGAGAAAGAATCTCGCGAACAAGTGGAATCCCGCAGATAACGCCATCTTCACAAGCATTAAACCGCACTCGATTGCGGGTATTTTCGGGGATAGCAGCCCGGGTTGCAATATCGGGACCGTATCTGCGTGCTTCCTCAAGAGCGCGCGCAACTAGCTTAGGTACGTAATCCCCCTGGGGGTATTGCAGGAAATCAGCCATTGATTCTCTCCATCCTATCGGCGGCTACTGTGGATGCCCGTGGACGCCCTCCCCCAATCCTTTCATGCTTTGCGCTGAATTTTATGGTTTTACTACTGGCTCTAGTAGCTCTTTGCCCCCTAGGTAAGGACGCAGCGCCTGCGGCACGTACACTGACCCATCGGCTTGCTGATGGTTTTCCAGGATAGCTACCAGCCAACGAGTACAGGCTAAGGTACCGTTCAAAGTAGCGACCGGCTGAGTTTTTCCGTTCTCGTCCCGGTAGCGAATCCCCAGGCGGCGCGCCTGATAGGTAGTGCAGTTGGAGGTAGAGGTTAGCTCTAGGTAGCGTTCTTGGCTGGGCAGCCAGGCTTCACAGTCGAACTTGCGGGCTGCTGAAGTTCCCAAGTCTCCAGCTGCGGTATCGATTACCCGATATGGCAGTTCAACTTTTTGCAACATTTCCTCTTCCAATGCCAATAGGCGTTGGTGTTCCGCTTCGGATACTTCTGGACGGCAGTAAGAGAACATTTCTACCTTGTTGAACTGGTGTACCCGAATAATTCCGCGCACATCTTTTCCATGCGACCCGGACTCCCGCCGGTAACAGGCTGACCAGCCGGAATAACGTAGAGGCTCTTCCCCTAGTTCCAGGATTTCCCCGCCGTGGTAACCGCCGAGGGCGACCTCGGAGGTACCTACCAGGTAGAGGTCATCGGCGGGTAGGTAGTAGATTTCTTCGGAATGTTCAGTTAAGAATCCGGTTCCGCGCATGGTGTCGGGAGTGACCAAGGTGGGAGTGGTCATGGGGATAAATCCATGCTGCTCTGCCAAATCCCAGGCGCAGGTGAGCAGTGCCAGTTCCAGACGTGCCCCGATGCCTCGTAGATAGTAGAAACGGGAGCCAGATACTTTAGCGCCTCGCTTAACGTCGATTGCCTGTAGCATCTCCCCGATTTCCAGGTGGTCGCGAACTTTGATTCCCTCCGCTGCGAAGTCTCGAATCGGCTGACCGCGGTGAGCGAGTACTACATAGTCGTCCTCACCACCGGTAGGAGTTCCCGGCATAATAATATTGGGAAGCTTTTCGAGGAGCTGGCGAGATTTTTCTTCTGCTTCCCCCGCCTGTTGCTCAGCTGCTTTAACCTTGGCGGATAGCTCTTTTGCTTTCGCCAGTATTTCTGCGCGCTCATCGGAAGAGGCTTTCCCGATGGTTTTAGAAAGTGCTTTTTGTTCGGCTCGTATCGCTTCGAACTGTTGCTGCTTGTTCAGCCGCTCCGCATCGGCAGCAAGAACCGCATCAATCCGGGAGGGATCATCCCCGCGGGCAATCAGGGATTCTTTAGCTATCTGTGGGTTCTCGCGCAACTGTCGAATATCAATCATGTTTTTATCATATCGTCATCTATTGGCGATTCTCATCTTGCTTCATCTCTCGGTATCGGTAAATAGGACGAGCATCAGTAATCGATTAGTTTAGCGTCAATCGTTGAGTGAATTGTTTAGACTTGAGTCTATGACTACTGCGCTCTGGATTTTGGTGATTGTAGCTGTACTTTTAGGAATTATTTCTTTAGTTTCAACTATTAACGCCCGCCATCTCGCTAATCGCGCCATGAAACTAGCGATTAAGCAAGGGTTTTCAGCTCCCGCAGCTACCTGCGCTAATGACTCATCCAAACGGGTAGCGATTATTTATAACCCTACAAAGATTTCTAACCTGGATGATTTCCGGCGCACTGTAACTCAACGTGCCCAAGCCACCGGGTATGACGAACCTATTTTTCTCGAAACTGACGAGGAATCTTTAGGAAAAAATCAGACAAAACAAGCAATTGAGCAACAGGCAGGACTGGTTATTTCAGCTGGTGGAGATGGCACATTACGGATTATTGCGGCAACCCTGGCAGAAAGCCGTATTCCGCTCGGGATTTTGCCACTAGGAACCGGAAATCTTTTGGCCAGAAACCTTAATATCCCGGTTGATTCTTTGCGCCGAGCCTGCGAAATTGCTTTTACAGGTAAAAATACCGAAGTCGATTTAGGGCATCTAAAAACTGAAACTGGAGAAGATTTTCCTTTCCTGGTGATGGCGGGCATCGGATATGACGCGGAAGTTATGGATAAGGTATCGACTAAATTAAAAGCCTCAATCGGATGGGGAGCCTATGTAGTGTCGGGTATCGCCGCCTCTAACAATCCTCCTATCACCATGGATGTTTCCTTTGGAGACCAGTCTCATACCCGTACTCGTAAAGTAAATACCCTGCTCTTTGCCTCTTGTGGGGAACTGGTTGGCGGGATTCCTTTGCTCCCGGAAGCTAATCCTCATGATGGTTGGCTTGAGGTACTAATGCTGAGCGTGAGGGGAGGTCTAATCGGTTTACTAGAAGTCACCACCAGGGTTTTTCGTGACACTTTGGGGTTGAAAAGACTAACCGCGGGATTGGTTTCCAAAACCGATGTGACTCGTACTCGCCGAGCTAGCGCCAAGGTACATGGCGAGGCGCGAATGATTCAGGTTGATGGGGATCCGGTGGGCAGCTATCGTGAAATCTCTGCTTGGCTTGACCACGGGGCAATAGTCGTGCGCGTCCCCTAGCCCCCGTAGCTTCCACCCAATTTGCTCGCCTATTTACGTAAAATCGAGTCTACCCAGCCTCTTGCCCGCCTAAAATCAGTGTCCCCCGTGCGCGGGGCATGATCATTTCGCATCTGATCGGCGCGAGCGTATGAACCCAAGAAACGTAAATCCTCACTAATGCGATATAAACCGCGTAACGCCGACTGTACGCGTTCTTCCCTAATATGTCCGTCAAGGTCGATACTGAAAACATAACGCCCAGCTTGCCCCGCTAAGGGACGGGATTCAATCCGGCTAAGGTTAATTCCTCGCGCCGAGAATTGTTGCAACATTTCGAGGAGGGCGCCAGAACGATAGTCATTAGGTAAACGCACTTGAATCGTAGTTTTATCCGCTCCACAAGGATCGGGGACGTGACCGGGATTGGCTAGTTCCACAAATCTGGTTACCGCCCCATGATTGTCGGCCACGTCCTCGAATAGAGCAGTTAGCCCATAGGAGAGGACGGCCGCGGAGGAAGCTAAAACCGCTTGGAAGGAGGCGGTTTCCTCCTCGGCAAGTATCCGGGCTGATTCTGCGGTAGAGGTGGTGGCTACGTGAACCACGTTCGGCAAGTTATCGGCAACCCAGTTTCGACACTGCGCCCAAGCATGGGAGTGGGTGCCAATCCGTCTAATTTCGCTCAGCTGGGTACCGGGACGCACCCCTAATGTGAACCCGACCGGGACTATCATTTCTGCCACAATCTGCAAACGTTTGTCCCAACCCAGGGAATCAAGAGTGGCGCTTACTCCCCCTTCGATGGAGTTTTCAATCGGAACCACTGCCCGCTGCGCTTTACCGTCGCGCACCATATCCATGGCTAGGCGCTCCCCAGCGCAGGGAAACAGCTGGGCATTGTCTGGCGCTACTTGCAGTAACGCCTGGTGGCAGAAAGTTCCTACTGGCCCTAAGAACGCATAGCTTGTTACTGAAGCACTCATCTCCACTTCCTTTTTCACTGCTATCACGATACTAGGAAAATGTTACTCACCCTTAGCGAGCCAAAAGAATATGCCTGCGCAAAACGCGGCGCGCAGCGAGCCGCCCTGGCATATTGTCATAGTGTCTTTTCGGACTCGGGTATCTGCTCACGGTGAGCGACCCGATAAACCATTCCTGGTTTTTGGTTTAGCGCCGCTTCCAAAAACTTGCGGCGTTTAATATGAACCCGGCGAGCCCGGAGCTTTAGTACTGCTTTCAACACGTCAATAAACTGGTGCAGGCGGTGCATTTGGGATTTAAAATCTCGCCGACTAACGCGGTGGGTAAAGTTTACGGGAACTTCTTTAACCGCAAACCCGGCTGTGATTAAGCTGATGGTCATGTCGGTTTCTACTCCCCACCCTGCTGCCAGGGGTACAGCAGCTTGGAAAGCAGCGCTGGTTAGGCAACGTTGTCCAGAGAGAGGAGCTTGCGGATTCCAGCCAGTAGTGCGCCTAATAGCCCACTTAGATAGCCCCAGCACAAATCCGTGACCGCCCGCACCTGCCGGCTTGGGTAAAACCGCAATCGTACAATCTGCCTCGCCTTTAAGTACTGGCTCTATCAGTGGGGCTGCCTCGGCAGCACTTTCCCCTAAATCAGCGTCAAGGAAGAGTAGTAACGGAGGAGTTTTCCCCCTAATAGCCCGCATGGCAACCACTTTCGCCCCAGTTTCCATTGAAGAGGCTTTACCTCTGGTGACGGTATGACGGACAGTAACTGCACCCGCTTGGCGAGCAATCTCACGAGTGTCATCAGCTGAACCGTCATCTACTACTACGATTAGTTCCAGATTAACGAAAGGCAGGGCTTTTACCGCCCGAACAGTCATCCCAATCCGCTCGGCTTCGTCCTTGGCGGGAATAATTACCGCTACCCGCGGGGTTACCTGTTTACCTGGATTTTCATGCATATGTTGCCTCAGTTGCACCTAGTCTTTAGGCTCAAACTTTATGGTTACATTCTAACCATAAATAGGCTACTTCTGAATCGCTTTACCCCTGCTTGAATTAAAAAACAGGTTTATATTTTCGCGGTGCACGTCGTAACTTTGAAACCCGGTAGATAACTATGCCATATCTTATTTTCTTTCTTGTTTTTCACTCGTTTAGTTCCTCAAACCCTATCCTCTGCTGCTAGTGTCGATAAAGAACAGCAGCGGGTTAAACTTAACTAAGTTAGATTTCACTTAGAGGAGGGAGGATTGGGTGGCTAGCTCTGGGCGCATAAAACGTAGACTGTTTCGGCTAGTCGTAACGATTCTTACTCTGATGCTAGTGGCAATCATCAGTGGAGCAGCTTTTTTGTGGTTCCGTTATTCTGCTCGCCAGGCGGCTGCTACCGGTTATTTCAAAACGAAACCGGCATTAGAGGAAGACTTTCAAGCCAATGCCTATGGAATCAGCACCTTTGTTCCCCTCCTTGGTCAGCAAACCCCACTAGAACCCGTAACTTACGGTGAATACCGCGTTATGGCTGGGGTTACCAAAACTGGCAGTGGAGCCATTGTACAACTGGCAGAAAACGGCACTTCTAGCTGGTCAGTTGATTTGAACGCCCCCTTAACTGCCTGTGCCCGCCAACCCATCGGAGGAAAATCAGGAGATAATCGTTTCCTACCCTGTCTTTACCGCTCTGGAAATGGTTCCGGTATCGCCATGGTTGATTTAAAAATGGGTACTGCCAAGTGGATTTGGGAATCTAGCGACTATTACGTAAATATCGCCACCGAAGGCACTCAAATAGTGTTGGTTGGTGACGATCTTTCTCTGCTGCGTCTATCTGAGCAAGGTGAACAATTAACCGAGGGTCTACTTTCCCAAAAGCCCTCTGACCCGCAGTTCCAACCTGATGTTGGCGGATGTAGTCTCGATGGCAACCCTACGCGAGAGGCTCCCGAAAGTTTTGAAACTTTCTCGCAAACACTTTGGGTTATCGGTCACAAAGGAATCAATTACCTGGTAGACCCGGAAACTAATCAGATTCAAGTGGCAAGCCCCGGAAGAATCATCCGAAATGCTGACGATACCGCCTGGGCACTCAGCCCTAAGGACGGTTGTGTCCGTTCCTTCTTTATTCAGCCTCAACGCGGTCATGTCAGCATCCTACCCGAGGGAACAACCGTCCCAGCTGACAACTCGGGTCACTTGACAGAGATGGTACAAAAGGGCGGAAAGCTCTTTAGAATGGATTGGACGACACTTCGATCCCTACGAGCGGTTTTTAACGATAGCGAGATGAAGCTTCAGACCGGCAGCCAAATTTTACAGACCCCAAATGCCCTATATATTGCGAGCAACAAAGAATTGGAATGCTATTCCCGCAAAAATGGTGCGCAACTCTGGTCTTTTGGTGAAAATGTTAAAGATTTGCGAATACATCAAGACATTTTGCTTTACACCACCGAAAACGGGCAGTTAAAGGCAGTTTCTACCGCCGATGGTATTGAGCTATGGAGTCAGGAAATCTCCGAGAATTCTCGTCTAGAACCCATAAAAGACACTAAACAAATACGCACCCTCAGCCCCCAGGGATTACGGTCTTGGGGAGTGCACTCCCAGGAAAACTATTCAATAGCTAAAGGCGCTGCGAATCCGATTACCTCAGCAGAACCAGGTCTAACCTTCCCGGTTGATTCCTGTATCCGGGTCAGTAATGTAGATGGTTCTGGCAGTTCCTACCAGGTGAACTTTTCTCGTGTTTCCTGCAAATTAGAGGGCGCAGAAAAGATTGTCCGGGTTATTGATACCGGGCAGATTGAACGGGGAAAACCCGCGAAAGACTACATCAGCAAATGCCTGGAAGATTCCAAGGCTACCAGCGCTATCACGGTAACTAGCGCGATTGCTGACCCGAAAATATCTGCCTTGTGTACCGGTCAAGTCGCTCAGGACACTAGCGGTACTACACAGGTTCCATCGCGGTAAATCTGTAGAGCCACCTCTTGATGGGCTTGTTTTTTAGATAGCTGCATCTCCAATCCCGCCTCTGCCTGTCCGCTGTATTCTTCGTTTCCGTGACGCCAAGTTACTTCCGCAAAATACTTTCCGCGTCTTACCCGCAAATTATTGGCTCTAGCCGCTATCCCCTGCCCATCAGTACCCATCCTTAAAGCCCCGGGGGCTAAACCAAGCTCTGTGCCGTCCTCGATTTCAATCCCGAAATCTTTTGCTGCTGCCGGGCTTAAAAACGGGCGGTATCCCAGGAAAGAGGCGGCTACTTTAGAGCCCGGGTGTGTCCAAATTTGTTCGGAGGCATTGGAAACTAGAACCTGCCCTTTGTCCATGATTACGATTTGGTCAGCCAGCGAAAACGCTTCATCTTGATCATGGGTTACATAGATAACCGTTAGTTTCAGGTCACCAATTATTTGGCGCAAAACTATCAAAAGTTCCTCACGCAGGGCTCTATCTAGGGCAGACAAGGGTTCATCAAGCAACAACAGTTCTGGCTGGGCAGCTAGGCAACGCGCCAAAGCCACTCTTTGTGCCTGTCCCCCCGAAAGAGTATCAATATCCCGATCCTCATACCCCGCAAGCCCTACAGTTTCCAGCAATTCTCGAACTTTCCTGCGCCTTTGGGCTTTGGGAAGCTGCGACAGCCCATAGGCTACATTTCCGTAAACATTGCGATTGGGGAAAAGCTGCCCATCTTGAAACATCATCCCGAAGTGACGTTTGTGTACCGCCACTTGCGCCAGGTTGCGTCCTCGCCACAAAATACTGCCCCCAGCCAAAGGTTCTAAGCCCGCAATCGCGCGCAGCAGTGAGGATTTACCGCATCCTGAAGACCCCAGTAGCGCCGTAACCGTACCAAGCGGGACGCTTAGACTAACGTCTTTTACCGCCACTACCTGCCCATATTCGATTCTTGCTTGGGAAATAGTTAAACCGTCCATCAGTATTCACCAACTTTTCGCTTTCGCAGCGCCTCCACCGCGCTCATTATTGCCGAACAGGTCAGACACAGAATGACCGCTGCCGCCATTGCCATTCCGTTTTCGGCTGGTCCAGCACTGCCGGAAAGTTTATAAATCATCACCGGCAAGGTTAAAGATTCGGGAAGTACCAAGAAAGATGCCGCCCCGAACTCGCCAAAACATACCGCGAAAGCAAAACCGAAAGCTACTACCAGGGCACTCCAAATATAGGGACCATCAATAGTTAAGAAAACACGCAAAGGTCGCGCCCCCAAGGTGGCGGCGGCTTCTCGCAGGCGGGGATTTACGGTTTGCAAAATAGGACGCATTAGCCGGATAACCAGCGGTGAGGCTCCCAGGGCTTGCGCTATCGGTAATAGGAAGGGGCTTTCTGCCAAATCCCAAGGGGGAGCTGCCAAGGTAATAAGGAAACCTAAACCAATAACTACACTGGAAACCCCCAGGGGCAGCATATTTAGCGAGTCGAATATCTCGGCTGCTTTTTGCAGATGCTGGTTGCGGTAGTAGCGACTGGTTACGGCTGCCACTAAAGCTCCTAGCAGGGTGGATACTATTGCCCCGATGAATGCCGTCCGCAGTGAAACCCCCAGAGAATTGATTACCGGTTGTTCTATCAAAATGGAGGCATCGGCGCGCGTAAGGTCGAGATAGTTTTGCAATGTCCACTGTCCGCGACGACGGAATGAACGGGTAATTACTTGAGCCATGGGCATGACTATCAGCAGCATTATCACCGCGACAGCTCCGGCAATTGCGAAATAGTGCCACCCTTTTGCGGTGCGAACATTTTCAACAGTTTTAAGTCTTGTGTTAGTGCGAGCCTTGTTTTGGAAATACTGGGAAACACTCAGCGCCAGCACCACCATGATTACCTGCAACATGGCTAATACCGCTGCGGAAGCTAAATCTAAATCAATTGAGGTTGTTTGATAGATTTGGCTCTCCAAAGTCGATACTCCGATACCTCCCAGTATCATTACCAGCGAATAGGACGAGCAGCAGTAAAGAAACACCAGGGAGGCTCCGGAGGCGATTGCCCCTAGTAGTTGCGGAAAAGTTACGGTAAAAAATGCTCTAGTTGGGCTCGCTCCCAGAGTGCGGGCTGCTTGCGGGGCGCGTCCAGTAAGACGTGCCCACACGGGCCCCACAGTGCGCACTATCAGAGAAACGTTGTAAAAGACCATCGCTAAGATAACGGCTCCTTTAGTGCCGTCCAGCTCTAAGAACGCTATCCAGCCTCCCTCAGAGAGCAAAGCTTTAAAGGCTGCCGCAACCCCGATAGTGGGCAGGACAAATGGGATAGTTACCAGTGCCCGCAGAATGGTTCTAAAAGGAAAATCAAGACAATAAAGCACCCAGGAAAGAGGTAATCCGACCAGCACCGAGATTACAGTTCCCCCTATCGCCATAAACAGGGTGTCAGCGATGGCTCGCCAAGTGAGCGAATCCGAGATTACCCGCCACCAGGTTGTGAGGTAGCCACTTTCTTCCGCCTGACCAACCCCCAACCATAGGAGTGCCAGTACCGGATAGAAGAAGCAAAACGCCAAAAATAGGGCGGGAATAACGGTCGCCAGGACGAGCATTGCTCGTCCTGGCGTGACCGATAAGGTACTGGGTTTTATCGACAATCCGCTATCCTAGTACCGCCTGTACCTGGCGAATCCATTCAGCACGGTTACGTTCAACTTCCAGCACATCTAATTGCTGCTCATTGTGGGGACGGGGGGCGAACTTTTCTAGCTTCGGATCTAGTTTTACCTGTTCATCAATGGGATAGGTGATATTTTCGGTCATAATAGCATTCTGACCTTCCTGACTATATAGCCAGGTCAATACTTTTTCAGCTCCCGAAGCGTTCTTCGCTCCTTTTAGCACTGCCCCGTATTCGACTGCCGGGTAACAGGTTCCCTCGATATTGGCAGTCGGAGCAGATTTACCGTCCTCAGATACGGACCAGTAGGGAGAAGAAGAATAGGACATGACAATTGGGTATTTACCTTTGCCCTCCCCCTGGGTGAATTCTTGATTATAGGCTTCGTCCCAGGTGTTTACGGCTTTAGCTCCATTAGCTACCAGGTTCTTCCAGTATTGCAGGAAGCCATCGGCTCCTTTTTGTTGTACGGTTGCCAGCAGCATCCCCAACCCGGTGTCAGATTTGGCGGGATTTTCTACCACCGTCAATCCCTTATATTCAGGTTTTAGTAGTTCATCATAGTTTTGAGGAACTTTTAAGTTGTGGGTCTTGAAATAGTCAATATCGTAGTTGGCGCACACATCGGAGCGGTCTAATGGAAGCGCTCCATCAGCCTGTTTAACCAGGTATTTTTCTGCTGAAGCGGGAACTTTCACCTTATTGGGCGCTATTACCCCTGCTTTCGCAACTTTCACAATGTTATTGGCAGTTAGACCAACTGCCATATCCCCGAGCGGTGAATCTTTCCGCAAAATCAGTTTGGAATCAAGCGTTCCGGACTCCTCACCATTTAATAGCTTAATATCTTGTCCAGTTGCCGCTTTTGCTTTGGCTAATGCCTCTTTACCCAGCGTCCAGCTACCATTGGTAACAATAGTTACAGTGCCGCTATCACTTTTAGCTTCGCTAGAGTTTTTTTCACTCCCGCAGCCACTTAATCCCAGAGCAAGTGCCCCGGCTGCCAGTACTGATGCAAATTGCGCTAGTTTGCGCATGGTTCTCCCTCCATTCAATTAGGAGGGGACTTGCCTATGCAAGTAAGAGACTCGACTCCCTGCGCCAGCATTACCTGGTTCAGGTGCGAGGGTCTGTCCCCTGGGACACTCTCAGCCTTTCGGCTCCCCTGTCGTTACTGTCAGGTAGAAGCCTATCACCAGTAGGGTTTCCCCTTAAAAGGTGAGCATTACTGACTTTCGCCCCAGTTAGTTAAACCCTAGTTGCCGAGCTCTAAAGGATCTTTATCGCGTCCTCCGTACCAGCTGTTTGCCCGCCGCATAGCTGCACGTTGAATCAAGGTAACCGCTACTCCCGAGATAGCAGCAAAAATAACGACTTCCAGCAGAGAGGCTTGAGCAGCCTCTTCGCCGTCCTGGGGCGGCTTATGTCCGGTAACCAGTTTCCATGCAGAGTTAATAACCAGGTTAGCTACCAGTCCGGCTCCTGCCAGGCTCACGGCGCTTGCTGCTTTCCACCCAATATCCATTATTTACCTTTCCTGCTTGTTTATTATCTCTAAACTTACCTCATGAGGCTCTTACGCTTGTAAATCTGCCTCGCCCTCGCCTTGAGTTTTACTACCTGCCGAATCTGAATCAGGAGTACTGTTTTTAGAGGTCTTACGAACTTTATTGCGTCCCCACCTAGACAGCTCGTGGCTTACGTTATCTTTTTCGAGGGCGCGGCGCACTAACTCGCGTTCTTTCTCGCTTGCCTGGTGATTTTGGGTATTCTCGGCGTATTCAGAAATCAGCTCGCTCCCTTTCATTAAGGATACACAAACCAGACCTATCAGGGAAAGTACCAGCAGCGGCACAAAAATATCCCCCAAAGCATTCGCATAGGCATCGCGGACAACCTGTTGTTGAGCTGCATTGAGTTTATCTAACTCCAGGGTAGATAGGTTGGCTATCGCGGATGATTTGTCACCCAGCTTCGCCATCCCGACAGCTACCCGATTAGCAATCTCCCAGGTAAATACGAAACCGCAGATTTGTATCCCAATTGCCCCTCCCATAGAGCGACAGAAAGTAACCGTGGAGGTTGCTGCCCCCATATCGCGCAGTTTCACTCCGTTTTGTACCGCGAGCACCAGGTTTTGCATACTGGCACCTTGTCCAGCCCCCAGCAGGAACATTCCTAGGGCACTAAACCAGTAGGGGCTGTTTTTATCAATCAGGGTGATAAAGAAAATCCCCACACACATCACTACGAAACCGCCGACCACAAACCGTTTCCAGCGCCCTATTCGAGAAACCAATAACCCGATTAAAGTGGAGGCGATAAAGGTACCGACCATACCCGGCAGTAGCGCCATCCCCGCGAGTGCCGGATTCATACCTTTAGCGATTTGGAAGAACTGGGTAAAAAACAGCGGAGGAGCATTAAGTGCGGTTCCTACCGAGATTGACCCCAGAATTGCCAGCAAGGTGGTGCGCTTGGTAAACATCCACATTGGTATCACCGGTTCTGGAAAATGTAGCTCCCAAAGCACAAACAACACCACAAACAGCCCCGATAGGGCGAGCATCACCCCGGTTTGCCAAGAGTTAAATTCAAAGGCTTTACCAGCTAGGGAAAGCCAGATCAGAGAGGTCGATACGGCAGCAGTTATCAGCCCAGTCCCCACAAAATCGATACGTGGTTTCGAGATTTGCGCAGCCGGAACTTTCAAAAAACGCCATAGCACCGCCATCGCAGCCAGGGAAAACGGAACCGAAACCCAAAGACACCAGCGCCAACCCAGCCACGGGGTAGCCACAATAAACCCTCCAACCAAGGGACCAGAGATATTGGAGATGGCCATGACTGCCCCGATATAGCCGTTATAGCGTCCGCGCTCGCGCGGGGGAATAATCAAAGCCATGACCACTTGGGTGAGCGACATAATCGCCCCCATGCCTAACCCCTGCACAATGCGGGTGAAAATCAGTTGCCAAGCCTCGGTAACCGCCCCCGAAAGCAGAGACCCTAAAGTAAACAGCCCGATTGCCCCCATCAAGAGTTTCTTCGAGTCATACATATCTGCCAGTTTTCCCGAAACCGGGGTTGCCACCGTAGAGGCCAGCATCATGGCAGTAACTATCCAGGTGTATTGAGCTTCAGTGCCATGCAGCGCCGCCATCATAGTTGGCAGCGCAGTCCCGATGATGGTTACTGACATTACTGCCACAAACAACACCATTAAAAGACCTGACAGTACTTGTAGAACCTCCGAAGAGTTACCGGGGGAAGCTGCCTTATTTTTCGAAAACATTTAACACCTCAGCTAGCACAATTACCGCTAAAGTCTAGTCCTATCAGGCATTATTTCGCTAGTTTGTCAGCTACTTGGACACCGGATGATGCCGGAAGCTATCTTTAAACGTCGGCGCTAGTCCCCATGAGGCAGAAGTTTCTAAGTCCAGGTGATTAAGAATGAGTCGTCATCGACTACGCTACCGTCACTAATGCGTGCTAGTAGGCGAGCCGCGTCCTCAAAAGCATTAATTACCTTTAGACGCGCTACCCGTTCTATGCGGCTCAGACGTCTACGCCCCATAGGTTCACTAAGCCATTGTAGCTGGTAGCTAGCAAAAGGCTGCCCCTGGTGCGGATGGAAACGCAAAGATGAGGGTAGCTGCAGGCTGGTTTGAACACCAACGCAAAAATCTGCGCCCTTCCCCACAGAACCATAGAGGGCATAGGCTTCGCTGTTTCTTAAATCAAAACCAACTTCCTTATCGAAAGCTGCTGCTTCTGCCGCTATCCGCTGGAGTTCTTTCTCACCCAGTTGGGCTTTAACCAGTTCTTCAGCTTCCCGATTCGCTCGCTCGACACGGCGAGTAGGTTCTTTGAGCTGCTCCCCGTCCAAGCTAAGCTCCCCCAACACTGGATTTAACAGCGACTTTAACTGTTCAATCTCTATCCAATAGGGCGAATAGACCGTTAGATTTACCGCCGAATCCGGGTCTGGTGAAAGTAGCTCGGCTGAAGAATCTTTCGCCCGATTACCCGGCCCAATCCGCAAACTTCCCCCGAGGCGGCGGCAAATTGCCAATAGACCACTGAGTACTTCATATTCCAAACCAATCGGCTCACTGGCAGCGAAAGCATCGGTCAGGGAATCAGCTCCCTGTAACTCGGGGGCAAGAGCGCCTGCCCGTTGGCGCGGACAGTCAAGACGAAACGCGATTCCACAGCCGGAGGGTAGCTGCAAAATTTTGCGATTTTCCTGATTCAAACTGAAAGGACCACACAGCTGTGCCTGCCCGCTAAGACGCAACCTGCCGGGAGCAATCCAAGCTGCGTCCTCCCAAAGAGAAACCGCGAGTGCTTCGACTTCTTCACCGCCAACCCCAGCGGGAAAAACTACCAGCTGGCTGCACCCCACCTCGGTAAATTCAGTTGTCGGAAGCGCTCCCTGGCTGAGCATCAACGATGCACCTGGGTTAATCGCTGCCACTTGGTTTTGTGACTGTACCCCTTGCTTGGTTACCCGTAGCGCAGGGATTTTACCGGTCTCAACCCGCGCAAAGGTAGAGGTATCGGTAAGGGGATTATCACTCACTGCCGTTTTCCATCTCCGGCACTTGGGTACGGTCAAATCGCAGGTAGGAGCGTGAGGCAGTCGGTCCGCGCTGCCCCTGGTAGCGAGAACCACGTTCAGCTGACCCGTAGGGTATTTCTGCAGGTGAGGATAGTTGGAAGAAACAGAGCTGACCGATTTTCATCCCTGGGTAAAGCAAAATCGGCATCGTGGCAGTGTTCGATAGCTCCAAGGTGACGTGACCGTTAAAGCCAGGGTCGATAAATCCGGCAGTGGAATGGGTCAGCAACCCCAGGCGTCCTAGGGATGATTTGCCCTCTAGGCGGGCGGCCACATCATCTGGTAAATGAACCCGTTCAAGAGTAGAGCCGAGTACAAATTCTCCCGGGTGGAGCACGAATGGGTCATCACCGCCCACATCCACCAGGTGGGTGAGGTCGTCTTGGGGCAGAGCCGGGTCGATTACCGAGTATTTGTGGTTATCAAATAGACGGAAATAGCGATCCAGACGCACATCAATAGAGGCTGGCTGAATCATTGCCGAATCATAAGGATCAATTTCGACTTTCCCGGATGCGCATAGCCGGGAGATATCGCGGTCAGATAAAAGCATGGTTTTAGTTTATCGCAGGGCGGTTAGCTGTTTGGATTCTGCCGTATTCTCACTTCCTATACCCCTGGAAAACTTGAAAACTAAGGTGCAGGTTTTTGAGAGGACGTGTACCTGCCCGAAGCGCGCGCGTGAATATGTGCAAACTGAGCACTATCCGGGAAAGAAAAATGCTCGCGATATACGCTGAAAAAGTCGCAGGAAGAAATCTGAGGCAATCATTTGAAGCGTGGCAGCGAAGCCACGGTCATTTCTGGAGGCATAGGGTGAGAAAACTAGAAGTCGATGTGGTGGTGATTGGTGGCGGAGCCACCGGGAGCGCCGTTGTACGCGACGTGGCTATGCGAGGATTCAAAGCTGCACTGGTAGACAGGGTGGATTTAGCCCAGGGCACTACCGCCAGGTTCCACGGTTTACTCCATTCCGGAGGACGCTACGTAAAGTCAGATCCCGAATCTGCTACTGAATGCGCACAAGAGAATACCGTTTTACGCACCATAGTCCCCCATTCAATTGAAGATACTGGCGGACTGTTCGTTACTACCTCGAAAGATAGCGAAGAGCACGCGGATATTTTCCTAGAATGCGCTAATAAAACCAAAGTTCCCGCCTACGAGATTTCGTCTGCCGAAGCCTTGAAACGAGAACCTCGCCTTGACCCCAAGTTAAAAAGAGCATTCGTGGTAGAAGATGGAACCATTGATGGCTGGAAAATGGTTTGGGGATTTGCCCACTCCGCTAAAGAATATGGCGCCAAAATCCTCCCCTACCACTGGGTTACCGGTATTGAAGTTACCAATGGGGCAGTCAGTGCCGTAAAATGCGAAGACCACAAGCACGGCGGCGAAGAAGTAGTAATAGACTGCAAGTTTGTTATTAACTGTGGCGGCCCCTGGGCAGGTGAAATCGCCGCTCTGGCCGGTTGCCATGATGTGAACGTGGTTCCGGGTGCCGGGATTATGATTGCTATGAATCACCGCATCTGCCAACACGTAATTAACCGTTGTATCTATCCTTCTGACGGGGACTTGATTGTTCCTGCCCATCAGGTGGCGATTATCGGCACCACCGACCAGGTAGCACCCAGCGCAGACTTCCTACAAATAAAAGACCAGGAAGTCCAGCAAATGCTAGATGCCGGGGACGCCCTCTTGCCGGGATTCCGCCATTCTCGTCCTCTGCACGTATGGGTAGGGGCTCGCCCACTGGTTAAAGACAACCGGGTGGCAGCTACGGATTCGCGCCATATGTCCCGCGGAATGTCAGTTATGGATCATGAAGAACGCGATGGAGTCAAGGGAATGCTTACCGTGGCGGGTGGCAAACTAACTACCTGTCGCTTGATGGCCGAACGCACCGTAAACATTATGTGCGACCTTATGAAGGATGAGCGTGCTTGTCGCACCGCCCAGGAAGCGGTTCCCGAGCAAGAGAACTCCCGGCAACATCGGCTGACTGACCGATTAGAGGCGCGAGAACAGCATTGGAACAAGGATCAGATTATTTGCGAATGCGAACTGGTATCCCGGCGAATGGTGGAAGAAACCATTCAGGAATTCCCGAATGCCTCTCTCGATGACCTGCGCCGGCAACTGCGCATTGGGATGGGACCGTGCCAAGGCGGATTCTGCTCCATGCGTTGCGCCGGCATCGTTAATGAGCAGGGCGCAGCCTCGGTTGAGCGGGCAACCAACATGATTTCCCTATTTATGAAGAATCGTTGGATTGGAATTAAACCGATTCTTTTCGGAGAATCTGCTCGCGAAGCCGCCCTAGATAACTGGATTATGCAGGGCATTTTCGACTTGGAGCATGCACCTGGCAAAGGCCAACTGAGCGAGGTTGCTCTCAATCCGGTCGAGCAAGAACGCGATAAACATGAACGTGAAGCCGTAAAGGAGGCACTAGCGTGAGAGACGTAGTAGTAATCGGGGCTGGTCTTTCCGGTCTTAGCGCTGCGCTTCGGCTGCTTAAGGCGGGGCGGGAAGTTGATTTAATAACCAAGGGGATTGGGGGCATCCAGCTCGGTCAAGGCACTATTGACCTGTATGGATACGGTTCAGAGCGGGTAGATAATCCTCTCGCGGTGATCGAAAAGTTACCCCAGTCCCACCCTTACGGGAAACTGGGCTCGCAGGCAGTAACCGATTCTGCTAACTGGCTGAAAGAGCAGCTAGGGGCAGATTTGCTGACCGGCAGCCCTGATAAGAACGTATTCTTGCCTACCTGTCTGGGTGCTTGGCGTCCCACCTGCCTATCCCAACCGTCAATGCTGGCGGGCGCTCCCGAGGACGGAAAGAGGTACGTAATCGTGGGACTGCGCCGCCTCAAGGATTTTTATCCCCAATTGGTAGCTGAAAATCTGGAAAAGGAAGAGATTCCCGGCGGGGGTAAGGTTTCGGCTCGCCATATCTGGATAGATATCCCGGTACGCCCGGGCGAAGCCGACACTTCCGGTTTGAACTTCGCGCGCGCCCTCGACACCGAAGATTTCCGCGCCAAATTCTGTGACCAGGTTAAACGCTATTTGAAAGACGGGGAGGTAGTTGGTTTCCCCGCGGTGTTGGGTTTGAAGAATCATAGCGCCTGGAAGGACATCTCTCGCCGCCTGGGACATGAGGTATTTGAAATCCCGATTCTTCCGCCCTCGATTCCGGGAATGCGTATCAATGAGACTCTCACCCAAATGGTACGAGACCTGGGAGTACGCTACATTATCGGCAGTGAAGTGACGGGGCTAAACGTTAGTGATGGCCGGGTTGAATCCGTGACCTTTGATTCTGCCGGTTCAGAGACCACCCTTAAAGCTAACCACTTCATCTACGCTGGTGGCGGCTTTGAATCCGGTACTTTAAAGGTAGATTCTTACTGGAATGTGTCTGAACGCGCCTTTAATTTACCGCTCGCAATCCCGAGCGGACCGCTGGTACACGAGGACTATTGGGGGCCAGACCAGCCCCTGTTCGAAGTGGGGGTTGAGGTCGATTCGCAGATGCGAGTACTGGACGCCTCCGGGAATCCGCTATATCAGAACCTTTATGCCGCTGGCGGTTTGCTCGCGGGAGCCACTCGTTGGCGGGAAAAGTCCGGCGACGGCATTGCTTTAGCTTCCGCTTTTAGGGCTTGTGAGACGATTTTGGGGGATACCAATGACTAAGGATTTACGTAATAAACCCGAGTTTAATCCGTTAATGCGCGCCAGTTTAGATGCTTGCGTCAAATGCACGATTTGTGAAACTCAATGCCCGGTAGCAGCGGTCACTCCCCTTTTTCCGGGACCAAAATATGTAGGACCGCAGGCGGAGCGTTTCCGCAAGGGAATGTCGGTTGATCACACTATTGATTACTGCTCCAGCTGCGGGACTTGTACCTTGGTCTGTCCGCAGGGCGTGAAGGTTGCTGAACTCAACAACGTTGCTCGCGCCGCGATGAAGCAGCAAAATGGTCGCCCGCTGCGTGACGTACTGATCTCTAACACTATGTTTATGGGCAAGGCGATGACCCCGGTGGCGCCGCTGGCGAACTGGGCGCTCCGGCAAAAACCGATTCGTCAGATTGTAGAGAAGACTTTCGGGATTCACCATGAAGCGCCAATGCCGGTAGCCGACGGGTTCAGTTTTGAAAAATGGTTCAAGAAGCATACCCGCACCGCTCCGGCTCCCACTAAGGGCAAGGTAGTGTTCTTCCATGGTTGTGCAGGGGAATTCTTTGAAACTACTACCTCGATTCGTTCAGTGCAGATTCTCGAGCACCTGGGATATGAGGTTCTGGTACCGCCTCATGGTTGTTGCGGATTGGCGCAACAGTCTAACGGTCTCTATGACGGGGCGAAGAAGCTGATTCGCAAGCTGGCGCATGATTTGAGTGTTCCGGGAGATGACCTGACAATTATCGGGTCTTCCGGTTCCTGCGTGGGCATGGTCAAGCATGAGGCGCGCGAGATTCTGGGAGTCCAAGATGAGGAGCTCACGCAAGTTTCCCGGCGCATCTGGGATATTTCAGAGTTCCTGCTGGATTTGTATGACCGGGGCGAACTGGATTTGGATAACCTGGAGCCGATGGATCTCACGGTTACCTATCACGCGCCTTGTCAGCTCAAATCCACGGGGATTGGCACCCCAGGCAAGCAGCTGCTGGATAAGATTCCGGGGCTTACGGTTCACGAATCAGGCGCCACCTGCTGCGGGATTGCCGGTACCTACGGTTTGAAGCGGGAAAAATACGATATTGCACAGGCAGTAGGCAAGACCGCTTTTGACAAGATTAAGAGCACTAACTCTGACCTGGTGGTTTCAGACACCGAGACTTGCCGCTGGCAGCTAGAGAAGGGCGGCGGCAAGCCCGCTGTTCACCCGATCTATCTGTTGTTTGAGGCCATGGGGCTAAAAGATAGCTAACGCTAAGCTAGCTGGGGTTTTAGTTCCGGTGGCTTGATATCTATTTTGAGGACGCAGCTAGGCTGGTTATTTCAGGACACGACTTAACGCTTCGGCGATGGGTAAGTCGGGTTCTAACCAGTCTAGCTGCGTTACTTTTTCTGCCGGGCTCCACTGTAAACTTAGGTGCGAATCCCCTGCTTGCAGGGCAGGTAGCTCGCGGGGATGGTAAATCATTACCCGCATTTGCACGCCTTTTAGTAGCGGCCAGTTTCCCGACGGGAGTGGGCCGGGCAAGATTTGTTTCAGCCCAGCAGGAGGAATCTCCCAATCGAGTTCCTCTTTTATTTCCCGCACCAATGCCGCTACCGGTTCCTCACCCTCACGCACTTTCCCGCCCGGTAGCTCCCATTTGCCGCGTAGTTTTTCGGGGTAGGAACGCTGCGCACAGAGTAGTTTGCTATCGCAAATGGCCGCTAGCGCTACTACGAAAGTCATTCATCCCTCCCAGGGATTGATGAGCCCAAGCTTGCCGCTTAGCTCATCGTTTCCGGTCTTTATTCTTACTTTAACCGCTCGTTTTGAGTGGAGCGCCGCTACTGGTTATACTCTAAAGGCGGCTAGATGCCAACGCGGGTGTAGTTCATCGGTAGAACGACAGCTTCCCAAGCTGTAGAGGCGAGTTCGATTCTCGTCACCCGCTCGAAGTGAGGAGAGCAAGCGAAAAGAGCTTGCTCTTTTTGCTTATTCGACGAACGAGGAGGGTAGGCACCGCAGGTGCTACTACCCGCTCTGAGTGAGGATCAGAAATGTGAAAGCTGGCTTTCACATTTCTGATCCGAGCGAAGAAGGGTCGCAGGGAGCGCAGCGACCGATCACCCACTCACAGTCTGGGCTAACGCCCGAATTGTGGGGCTAATGCCCAGCCGTGTGCCCATGCGTGGCGTAATGGAGTTTGTTTTGCACCATCTTAAAAAATGCATTTGACTCAGCACTACGCGGGTCATAGTCAATACTCGTGGCATATAGGTCAAGAACTTGCCGGTACATGACCTTTTCTGAAGAACGAATGTCACGAATACGCTCCAACAGCTCACGCCAATAGGAGCCGCCACCGAAGTTTTTCAACCGCTGATCATCAAGAGCAAAGCCCTTGATCAAATACTCTTTCAGCCGCTCGGTTGCCCACTTGCGAAACTGCGTTGCCGTTTTCGATTTCACCCGGTATCCCAATGAAATAATCATGTCTAGGTTGTAGTGGGTCACCAAGTAGCGTTTGCCGTCGGCGGCAGTTGTTCGGAATTTCCGAACAACTGAATCTTCCTCCAGTTCACCCTCTTCGAAGATACGCTTTATATGCTCACTGAGATTGGATTTTGAGGACTGAAACAACTCTGCCATCTGTGCTTGAGTTAGCCACACCGTTTCCCCTTCAAGATACACCTCAATATCAGCGGCGCTATCAGGGTTTTGGTAAATCAGCCATGAGTGTTTACCTCTCTTTCCGGTAACGAAAGTTATGGGATAATCAGTGAACGAACACGTAAAAAGGGGAAAGGCCATGTATGGGAAAGAACAATGCGCGAGTGCGTAACTGGTTGGTGTTGGTAGCTGTTGGGCTATTATTTGCAGCTATCTGTTTTGCTGTTTTCGGGTTCACGCACGTGGTTTCGCCGGTCACCGCTATTGGAAATGTTGCTGGTTTTCTAATAACTAGCCTGGTTGTAGG
>NZ_RPZY01000040.1:0-4034 GCF_008661855.1 Varibaculum sp. | reverse complement strand
CCTCATCCCCATCCCCCTCGCCCTCACCCGCGTCCTCAGTCTCAACCCCATCTTTGCCGGGTGAAACCAGCTCCCACCCGGTCAAATCAAGTAGAAACTCAAAACCCTATAAGCCTGGGCGTGAACGCTACCAGCTAACCAACCTGGAAGCTACCGAACTGGCTGATTGCGGGGAAAATGGCGCTAAACTTCCGGTTCTGCGCATTGCCTTTGATCGACCACAAGTGCGCAACGCTTTTCGTCCCCACACCGTAGATGAACTGCTGGCGTGTCTGGAATATGCCCGCAGCGCCGCCGATGTGGCAGCCGTAATCCTCACCGGGAACGGTCCGAGTGATTCCGACGGGGGATACAGCTTTTGTTCCGGCGGTGACCAGCGGATTCGTGACCGCGGCGGGTATAGATATGAACAGGAAGGTGCCGACCCGGACGCGGAAGTTACCCAGCGCCGGCAAAATCTAGATTTAGCGCGTACCGGACGTCTACATATTTTAGAGGTGCAACGGATAATCCGGGCAATGCCGAAACCGGTGATTGCGGCAGTTCCCGGATGGGCAGCCGGGGGTGGACATTCCCTGGTGGTGGTGTGTGACCTGGCCTTGGCCAGCCAAGAATATGCTCGTTTCAAACAAACCGATGCCAATGTCGGCTCCTTCGATGCCGGATATGGCTCGGCACTGCTGGCGCGGCAAGTAGGTGACAAGCGGGCAAGGCAAATCTTTTACTTGGCAAACACCTATGATGCGCGGCAAGCCGAAGAATGGGGGGTAATCAACGCGGCAGTACCTCATCAGGAACTAGAAGCCGTAGCGCTAGAATGGGCACTAACTGTCGCCCGGAAATCTCCCCAGGCTATCCGGATGTTAAAATATGCGTTTAACCTGGCAGACGATGGGTTATTAGGGCAGCAACTGTTTGCGGGAGAAGCTACCAGATTAGCCTACGGCACCGATGAAGCCGAAGAGGGGCGCACCGCATTCTTGGAACATCGCGAGCCTGACTGGTCAGCATTCCCCTATTACTATTAGATTTATAAGGGAAAAAGTAAAATAACCGGAAACATTAAGCTCAAAAAGCTAGCGGCAAGCCCAAAACCGCTTAGCTAAATGGGGCGATAACAACTTACTTTAAAGGGAATCGTGATGGTAGGAAACATAAACACCCCGATGTTGGTTGAGGTGTCAAAACCTGAACTTAGTGAGCTAAGCAGTCTTTTTGACCATAGCGAGTTTCCCCCTATCGAAATTGACCAGGCCTTGGTTTATTCCCTCCCGTTGGTGAACCGTTTCCGCCGGATAATTGTGCGCGAGGGCGTGCTGTTGCGTCGTGGGGATTGCTGGGGAGAGTTCGCGCCCTTTTGGGATTATGGACCACATGAATCAAAACGTTGGCTGTGGGCAACGGTTAATGCTCTGACCGAGCCCCTGCCAGACCCGGTACGGCAAAGCGTGCCGGTGAACGTGACCGTTCCGGTGGTATCTCCCGCGCGCGCCACCCAAATCGTAGAGCAAAGCGGAGGTTGCCGCACAGCGAAAGTCAAAGTAGCTGATAGAGGCACTGAACTTGCTGATGACGTGGAACGGGTAAAAGCCGTGCGAGCCGCCCTCGAAAAACACTTCGGCGAGGATTACCAAATAAGGGTTGATGCTAATGGCGCCTGGAATCTGGAGGAAGCGAAAACCGCGATTGCAGCCTTAAACGAGGCAGCCGGGGGTTTGGAATATGTAGAGCAGCCCTGTAAAAGCGCCGAAGAGCTCAGTGAACTGCGTAAAACCGTCTCGGTGCCGATAGCGGTCGATGAACTGATTCGCCGTTTCCCCAATCCTCTAGCTGAACTGCCAGAAGATTGTGCCGATGTGATGGTGGTGAAAATCCAGCCTTTGGGCGGGGTACAAGCAGTACTAGATTTAGCTCAGGAAGCTAATAAACGCGGTATGGAAGTGGTGGTTTCTTCCGCAGTCGATAGCGCTATCGGTATTGGACTGGGGGTGCGTGCTGCTGCCGCCCTGCCCCAACTTCCGCACGCCTGTGGCTTGGCCACCAGCCAGCTGCTCAAATCGGATATTTCCCGTGAGTCTTGGCAGGTCAAAGGCGGATGCTTGGAGGTGCGAGCAGTCGAAGTAAATCCAGATTTAATTCAGGTAGCCGATACGGAGCCTCGCCGCGATTTGGTTAAACGGTGGAGTCAGCGGATTCGAGATGTGGCGGAGGTAGCGACTAGGTGACTGACGCTTATCTGCCCTCCCACTTGCCCGGCGATAATCACAATCGTCAAACCGCTGATTCCGGTGAAAATATGACCGAATCCGCTACCGTTCTTGCCAGGGAAACCGTCAGCGAATTGGTGCGGGCTGGAGTGCGAGATTTCGTCATTAGCCCCGGTTCGCGCTCTGCGCCCCTAACCTATGCTTTAGCTGCATTAGAGCAGGTCGGTTTGGTACGTACCCATGTTCGTCTTGATGAACGTTCCGCCGCTTTTTTTGCTTTAGGGCTAGCGAAATCTGGTATTTATCTACAGGATTCAATCAAATCTAGAACAGAAACTACCGGTTTTGAGGACGGCAGTCGCACAATCCTGGCGGCTAGTGCTGATAGCGCCACAGATTTAAGCGCTGACAGCTGCAACAATGAGTGGTTTACAGAAAGCTACACGCCAGTAGCTTTGGTAGTGACTTCTGGTACCGCGGTTGCCGAATTGGGAGCCGGAATTATGGAGGCGTTCCACGCCGGTATCCCCCTGATGGTTTTAACCGCTGATCGTCCTCGCGCCCTGCGCGGCACCGGTGCCAATCAAACTACCTGGCAGGAGGGGGTTTATGGTCGCTACTGTCCGGTTGCGCTAGATATTGATGCCACAGAAGATGTGATTGAAGAATCTGTTGAAAAGATTCGTTGCGCCGTGAGTCGAGCCTGGGCTAACGTGTCTGGAAGAATGCGGCAGTGCTGCCCGGTGCATATTAATCTTTGTTTCGCCCCTCCGCTGGTCAGTAGCGAAAACTGGGAGATTCCGCAAGATTTGCTACAGGTAGAATCTGGCGAGGACGCTGCTATTTTCCCGAGAGTTGCTGGGAATCTAACCCCGACCCACCAAAGTGCCGGCTCGTCCTTAGAAAAAGAGGAAACCCCAGGGGAAAGCGGTCGCGTGAGGCAAGCTGAGGGGCACATAGCGGGCGCGCTCGCGGCTTTAGACGGGGCAGATAGGGCGCAGGGGAGTTTCTCCGCTCCCAGGCCGGAAGCAAAAACTGTGGTAGTTTTAGCTGATCAATGCCCGCAAGCGGTGCAAACGGCCGCTGCCGCTTGGGGCTTGCCGGTGCTAGCGGAGCCAACGGTCCCGGTGGGGATTGGCAGTGCGGTGCAGATATCTCACGCCCCGCAGGTTTTACCCGCCCTGGCTTCTGAAATCCGGCAAGTTATAGTAGCTGGTCATGCCACGTTATCGCGTTCGGTTGCGGCGTTGCTTTCCCGCATGGATATTCCGATTTATTCTTTGCCTAGTTTGGGAGCGAAAACTAATCTCACCGGTAAATATGTGGAGACCAGTGTAGAGCGGGTTGGGGAAGTATTTCCTAAAGCTGCTGATACCAGTTGGTTGCAACGTTGGCAGCGTGCCGCCCACGCAGTTGAGGAAGCCTATCGGCGCTGCGTAGATTCACGAGCGGTAACGGTTTGGCAAAATTCGAAGTATGCGGCTCTTGACTCGCGTCCAGGCTCTCCAGGGAAAACTGCTGAGGAGGTAGCTTTAAAGAAGTCTACCAAGGTTGTGTTTGCAACTTCTGGGGATACCGCTAGGGCGTCTTTAGCGAGTGAGGTGGCGCATCGGCTGCGGCTGTCCCATTCGGATAATAGCGCTGAACTTGAGGAGAGTTTGCGGGAGTTAGAAATGGGAATAGACCCGTTTGCTTTTGCCCGTATTTATGAGGACGTGTACGCTCCGGGAGCCAGTCAGGGCTGCACGCCGCCCTTGACGATGTTGGGGGCTTCGAACACGATTCGGGCTTTTGATTTGGCTGCTCGGGGAGGGCGGGGAATCAGAT
>NZ_RPZY01000041.1:0-16350 GCF_008661855.1 Varibaculum sp. | reverse complement strand
GTCTGTGGAGGGTGAAAATGTTGCGCCGACCTGGAAGTGGGAGGGTAATTATGTCTGTGGAGGATGAAAATTCCACCACTAACGCCACAAAATCACCCTCCCTGTGCAGAATCGCCCTCCCGATTTGCTGCTAAGACCTAAATAAGAGGGTTTGTGCTCTAACTGGGAGGGTGGAAGTGTCTCCTAGACCTGGAACTGGGAGGGTGAAAATGTTATGCCGACCTGAAACCGGGAGGGTGACTATGTCTACGGAGGGTGAAAATGTCACGGGAGGGCGGAAATGTCACTGCTAATGCCATAAAACCACCCTCCCGATGTAAAACCATCCTCCCTGTGTAGAACCGCCCTCCCGATTTGCTGTTAAGACCTAAATAAGGGGGTTTGTGCGTGAACTGGGAGGGTGCTTTTGTCTGTGGAGGGTGGAAACGTCACGGGAGGGCGATAATTCCGCCACTAACGCCACAAAACCGCCCTCCTTGTGCAGAATCGCCCTCCCGATTTGTAGTTAAGACTTAAAAAAGAGGGTTTGTGCGTGAACTGGGAGGGTGATTATGTCTGTGGAGGGCGGAAAAGTCGCGTAGACCCAGAACTGGGAGGGTGATTATGTCTGTGGAGGGCGGAAAGGACAGTAATCCGTCGCCATCGACAAAGCATGAGAGAGCGCAGCTTGAACAAACCCATGGAATCAGTCACAAAACTGCAAATAATTCGTAGTCAGGTTTGACCCTTCACCGCTCCGTAGCTAATTTTAATAACGGTGCCCGCGATACCGGGCTCCAGAGATGCGTTCGTTACGTAAGCTCCTGGGCAACCAGTTGCAGCCGCCGGCTTAAACTGTAAAAGTCCAGTTCGCTCAGTTACGGCGCAAACTAGCCAGATTTTCTGGCGCGGGCTCTTCTGCTTTGAGCTCCGGACGTAAAGGGTAAGTCAGTCAGGCGTAATCCGCTGACCACCTAGGCAAGCATCCTGCAGCCTTGACCTTGCGGACCGGCCCCAGCGGTGGATTATGCCCGATTCTGGGGTCAGATATTTCGGTACCGCGTGGCAATAGTTTAGACATTCAGTAACAGGAGAAGTAGTGCCTACCATCCAACAGTTGGTCCGCAAAGGACGCTCAACTAAGAAGGCGAAGAGTAAAACTCGCGCGCTAAAGGGTTCCCCTCAGCGTCGTGGCGTTTGCACTCGTGTTTACACCACCACCCCGAAGAAGCCGAACTCGGCATTGCGGAAAGTGGCGCGTGTGCGCCTATCCAGCGGTATTGAAGTAACCGCTTACATTCCCGGCGAGGGACATAATCTGCAAGAACACTCCATCGTGCTGGTGCGCGGTGGACGTGTAAAGGATCTGCCCGGTGTGCGTTTCCACATTGTGCGCGGTGCGCTGGACACCCAGGGTGTTCGTGACCGCAGCCAGGGTCGATCCAAGTACGGCGCAAAGAAGGAGAAGAAGTAGTATGCCTCGTAAAGGTCCAGCTCCTAAGCGCCCTTTGGCAGTTGATCCGGTTTACAACTCGACCATTGTTACCCAATTGGTCAATCGGGTGCTGCTAGATGGCAAGAAATCATTGGCGGAACGTATTGTTTACGGCGCACTCGAGGGTGTACGTGAACGTACCGAGCAAGAACCGGTCAGCGTCCTCAAGCGGGCCATGGAGAATGTTCGCCCCGCTCTTGAGGTACGTTCTCGCCGCGTTGGTGGCGCCACCTATCAGGTACCGGTAGAGGTTCGCCCTGCTCGGGCAACCACTTTGGCTTTGCGCTGGTTAGTTGATTATTCACGCCAACGTCGCGAAAAGACTATGACCGAACGCCTCATGAACGAGATTTTGGATGCTTCCAACGGCCTCGGTGCTGCGGTGAAGCGTCGTGAAGATATGCACAAGATGGCGGAGTCCAACAAGGCTTTCGCTCATTACCGCTGGTAAACCTAACCGGAAGGAACGATTGTGGCATTAGAAGTGCTTGCTGACCTCTCTCAGGTTCGCAACATTGGCATCATGGCTCACATTGATGCTGGTAAAACCACTGTAACCGAACGCATCCTGTACTACACGGGCATCAACTACAAGATTGGGGAAACCCATGATGGTGCCGGAACTATGGACTGGATGGAGCAGGAAAAAGAACGCGGTATCACCATTACTTCCGCGGCTACTACCTGTTTTTGGAACGGTCAGCAGATTAACATTATTGACACCCCTGGTCACGTTGATTTTACCGTAGAGGTAGAGCGCTCTCTGCGCGTCCTCGACGGTGCAGTTGCTGTTTTCGATGGCAAAGAGGGCGTGGAGCCCCAGTCGGAAACCGTTTGGCGTCAAGCTGACAAGTATGACGTTCCCCGTATCTGCTTCATCAACAAGATGGACAAGCTCGGCGCGGACTTCTACTACTCGGTAAAGACCATTGAGGATCGTTTGCACGCCCGCCCGGTAGTTATGGTGCTGCCGATTGGAGCGGAAGCTGATTTCAAAGGGATTGTAGATTTGCTGGAAATGAAAGCAGTCTATTTCCCCGAGACTTTCAGTGCCGAGCAGGCTCAAAAGGCTGGCGGCAAGGTTAAAGAGGGCGACGCTACTCTAGGTGCGGTGCTTGAATACGCCGAGATTCCGGACGATTTGAAAGATCGCGCCGTTGAATACCGTGAAAAGTTGATTGACACCGCCGCGGAAGCTAATGACGAATTGATGGAGGCTTACCTAGAAAACGGTGAGCTAAGCAATGAGCAGATTATTGCCGGTATCCGTGAACTCACTTTGAAGAGCGAAATCTACCCGGTATTTGCGGGCAGTGCTTTCAAGAATAAGGGCGTACAGCCGGTTCTAGATGCTGTTTTGCGTTATTTGCCTTCGCCGTTAGATGTTCCCGCTCTTGAGGGGCATCTGCCCGGTGACGAAGAAAAGACGGTTCTTTGTCCTCCGAAAAACGATGCGCCTTTCGCTGCCTTGGCGTTCAAGATTGCAGCTCATCCTTTCTATGGCAAGCTAACTTATGTCCGGATTTATTCCGGGCAGATTAAGGCTGGGTCTAACCTGACTAACGCCACCAAGGACAAGAAAGAACGCGTTGGCAAGATTTTCCAGATGCACTCTAACAAGGAAAACCCGATTGAGGTAGCGCACGCAGGTAATATCTATGCGTTCGTGGGGCTTAAAGATGTTACTACTGGTGATACCCTTTGCGAGAGTTCTCATCCGGTAGTGCTAGAGTCTATGAACTTCCCTGATCCGGTTATCCACGTCGCGATTGAGCCTAAGACTAAGGCTGACCAGGAGAAGCTAGGCATTGCTATTCAGCGTCTGGCTGAAGAAGACCCGACTTTCACGGTTCGTCTCGATGACGAAACTGGTCAGACCGTTATCGGTGGTATGGGTGAGCTACACTTGGACGTGCTGGTAGATAGGATGAAACGCGAGTTCCACGTGGAAGCAAACGTGGGCGCACCGATGGTTGCTTATCGCGAAACTATCCGCAAGACGGTAGAGGATGTAGAGTACACTCACAAGAAGCAGACTGGTGGTTCTGGTCAGTTCGCTAAAGTACTGGTTACTTTCGAACCGCTTCCTTTGGATGCGGAAGAACCGTACGAGTTTGTTAATAAGATTACTGGTGGACGTATTCCGCGTGAATATATTCCGTCGGTCGATCACGGCATTCGTGAAGCCATGGAGGGAGGCGTTTTGGCTGGTTATCCTTTGACCGGTATCAAAGCGACTCTGACGGATGGTGCTTACCATGACGTAGACTCTTCGGAAATGGCTTTCAAGATTGCTGGTAACATGGTTTTGAGGGAGGGTGCACGTCGCGCCAAGCCCGTATTGCTCGAACCGATTATGGCCGTTGAGGTCAGAACTCCGGAAGAGTATATGGGTGACGTGATGGGTGACCTTTCTTCTCGCCGCGGATTCATTCAGTCCATGGATGACGTGAACGGAGTGAAAGAAGTCCGGGCAAAGGTTCCGTTGTCGGAAATGTTTGGTTACGTGGGTGACCTGCGGTCTAAGACCCAGGGGCGTGCGGTATATACCATGCAGTTCGACAGCTACGATGAGGTTCCGAAGTCGGTTGCTGAGGAAGTCATCGCTAAGACCCGAGGCGAATAGCCCTCGCGGGTGCCTTTATTTTATTAAATATCACAAATAACCCGTAGGAGATCATTCGCGTTGGGTGTTAGCCTTAACAGTGACAACCAAGCGATAGATAACTACCCGAGTCCAGGAGGACATTAATTGGCTAAGGCTAAGTACGAGCGGACTAAACCGCACGTTAATATCGGTACTATTGGACACGTAGACCACGGCAAGACCACCTTGACCGCGGCTATCACCAAAGTGCTGCACGACACCTATCCGGAACTGAATGCGTTTACTCCTTTCGAGGACGTAGACAACGCTCCGGAAGAGCGTGAACGCGGGATTACTATTAACGTTTCCCACGTTGAATACCAGACCGAAAAGCGTCACTACGCACACGTAGACGCTCCTGGTCACGCTGACTACATCAAGAACATGATTACTGGTGCTGCTCAGATGGACGGCGCAATCCTGGTGGTTGCTGCTACTGACGGCCCGATGGCTCAGACTCGTGAGCACGTACTGCTTGCTCGTCAGGTGGGTGTTCCGGCAATCCTGGTTGCTCTGAACAAGTGCGACATGGTTGATGACGACGAGATGCTGGAACTGGTTGAGGAAGAATGCCGCGACCTGCTCTCCAGCCAGGACTTCGATGGAGATAACGCTCCTATCGTTCGTGTTTCCGCTTTGAAGGCGCTTGAGGGCGACGAACAGTGGGTTGGTCAGGTTAAGGCGCTTATGGATGCGGTTGATGAGTTCATTCCTGAACCCACCCGCGATTTGGATAAGCCTTTCTTGATGCCGATCGAGGACGTGTTCACCATTACTGGTCGTGGCACCGTAGTTACCGGTCGTGTTGAGCGCGGTAAGCTGCCTTTGAACTCCGAGGTTGAGATTCTGGGTATCCGTGATCCGCAGAAGACCACTGTTACCGGTATCGAGACTTTCCACAAGTCCATGGATCAGGCTGAAGCTGGTGACAACACCGGTCTGTTGCTGCGTGGTATCAAGCGTGAAGACGTTGAACGCGGTCAGGTTGTGGTTGCTCCTGGTTCTATCACCACTCACACCCAGTTCGAGGGTCAGGTCTACATCTTGAAGAAGGACGAGGGTGGCCGTCACAAGAGCTTCTACTCTGGCTACCGTCCTCAGTTCTACTTCCGTACCACTGACGTGACTGGCGTTATCACCCTGCCCGAGGGCAAGGAAATGGTTATGCCTGGTGACACCACTGAAATCTCGGTAGAGCTGATTCAGCCTATCGCTATGGAGGTTGGTCTGGGCTTCGCTATTCGTGAAGGTGGCCGTACCGTTGGTTCCGGTCGGGTAACCAAGATTGATCTGTAAACTAATCTGACGATTAGTTTCTTATCTTTTAGTTGTGCCTGGGAGGTTAGCTCCCAGGCACAACTTTTTTATGTGCGCCTTTAATTGAGATAATGCCGGTTAAGGCTTTCCTCGAAGTTATGTGGACTCTTTTTGGGATTATTCCTACATAAGACCGGGTTGAGCGGGAGTATTAGAGGAGATAGCTAAAGATAGATAGGCAGGATTACAGCCCCCTTGGTATCGCTCACTGGAGACGGAGAATACTGCCGGGCAAACCGTGAGAACTTTTCGATGGGCGCAAAGTCCTAGGGGAGACGGCGGAATCTGAGTTTTATAAAACTAGACGATGTTTCGTCGTTAAAAACTTGTTATCTAGATTGTGGTAAAGCTATAATAATACTTAATTGACGGTAGTTCCCTCTCTCACTTTGTTGGGGGGGGGATTACTCATATGCAAAGTATGAAGATTGTTAGGTGTAACGTGGCAGGACATAACAAATCTCAGAAATTGGTAGCGGTGCTAACCCTGTTAGGGCTGGTTATTGCGTTAATTCCGGTGGCAGTGTTGGCGTTGCCACAGGCGCAAGCAGAACCTTCCGACCCTAGTCACCCGATAATTGGAGGAGCGGACGACCCGTGGCCGCTAGATTCTCCCCGCGAGCTAGAATCTCAAGACATTAAAAATGCTGGCTCGGTTGCGCTAGTCTTTGAGTTTGGGTCTTGGTACGGTTATCAAACTATGGGCGGTGCTATCCCGGGAACTGCCAATAGAGCCTGTCCGAAAGATTATCCCGAAATACCAGCCTATAGGAAACGCCTAAATGATGGTAAATGGAACTCTAATTGCCGAAACTGGGATCAGAACCAAGCAGTAGCCAAGGTTATCGAAGGTCTCAAAGGTTCCCCCCTGTCGGTCGGTATTTACCACTATGCCCGTAAACAAGACCAAGGAAGATACGGCAATAACACCCCCGACTTGAAAGCCACGTCACTGGCAGATGCTGCTGGTTATCAGAAAGTCATGGATAAGGTCTGGTCATTGGATGCCACCAATGGCAAGGGCGGAAACATGGATACTGGATACGGCGGAAACAGTGAGTGGGGGCTAGGTAAGCTCTACCGGGATATGTACCAGTACAAGCAAGAACAGTTAAAAGAACACGGGGGGGAACCCGGATTCGTTCCGCGTCCTCTCTATTCTAAAATCATTATCATGTCGGTTTCAGATCCGCACTGGCATCTGAGCAAGTCGGTAACCACCACGGATAATATCTGTAAACCCAAATATACAGAATGGGCGGTCGTCCACGACGCAGAGGGACGTTTCGTAGATGACCCCGAGAACCTTGATTCGGAGTTTTTACATCAATGCCTGTGGGATGGTCTTCCGCTCGAAAGGAATCCGGGGCGGGCAGGGATGCTAGATGTCGCCCGCATGATTCGTGATATGGGAGCCGATATCCGCACGATGGGTATGGGGGACTGGGTTAATAGATTCCCCAATTCAACTGGTGGTGGCGAATCCACTCGGCATATGTTCCTGAGGGCCTTAACCGGGGTGCAAGACTATAAACAACCCACTAGCAACTATCAATACATTCCTTTCCCCTCTGATAGTGCTGGGGCTCCGAACGGTCACTTTGCTTACCCGAACGGTAACTATTATCGGAATCCCGCAAAAGACGGTATAGCCAACGGTACTTTTGAAAAATCTATGCGTGGGTGGATGTGGGAGGATACCCACCTTTCATTAACCTCTGACCTACTTGATGGGGATTTCCGCTATGTGAAACCGAATTCGCGGCAAATCATTAACTTTAGCCCTCTCAATGCCGCAACTACTGCCCAGAACCATACCACCGGCAGTGACGGGCGAATAGTTATCAACCTAACCAAGGCGCAAATGACCAGGGGAGTTGATGTTCGCCAACCGGAACGAACCGACAAGTATGTCTTTACCCAATTCCAAGGGCATAATGCCCGCTGTCGCGGGTTAAACCGGGCAGACGGACAATCCGAAGATTTCTTCCCCGAAAATCTTGACAAAGATGCTAGTGGTAGAACTGGATTTAGAATAACGGCAGAACAATACAACAAATTCTTCTCCATTAAATGTTCTAGCTATTCACGACCGCTGCAAAAAATGCAGCTAATCAAGAAAGCTGGAGTAGAAAACGAACAAATTCGTTACGAGATTGGCGGACAGCCCACCGCCTACCAGGGAGGAGTCAGCTATGATTTCCAATGGAAGTGCACCGACCCCAAGGCAAAAGACCCCCAGGCGGTAGTTGCGCAAGGAACTGCTGAGCGCCAAGTAAAAGGGCTAAACGTAGCTGTTACCTTAGACCCGATAGATATTTCCGATGTCGCGATGCCGGTCGGCACACAATGCACAATTAATGAAACCCTGAACCTACCGGCAGGGTACACCCTGGCAAAAGCGAATTCACTTTTCACTTCCAACACTGAAGTCAAAGGAACCAACTTCAAGCTAGACGAAACCCAAACCCAGAAAACTAAAGACGGTGAACAATCTGTTTCCAACAAGATAGTGGGTAATGTCCAGTTATTTAACCCGGACAACACCACTACCGAGATTTCGCAATTAGTTTCAAACACCACCTATTCGTCGCTGCGAGCGCATATCAAAATTGATGTAAAGTTCTCTAACTCTGGTAATGATGCGGCGATAGCAGCAAAAATCGCTAACGGTACGTTACCGAAGAAGATTCCGGTTTACTACAACTGCCGTTTCATGCCTGACCCCACTAAACCCCCGGAACTTCCCGAAACGAACGTGGGTTCCTATCCTGGTTTCGTCGGAGTGGACTGGGTAGGAGTAAACACTGATGGGACAGCCAGTATTACCCTCGGTAAAGACCAGAAAGGAAATGATGTCTGGCCGGTTGGGACTCACTGTTTATTTGCTACCACTCCGCCAAATGCTAATATCCACGGACCGAATCCGGCAATAGGGCAGCCGGTAAAGATTCCGGGAGTCGTAACCAAAGACAGCTACAGCTCCACGATTTGTGCCGAAGATGCCATCAGTAAACCAAGCGCTGCCAAGAAATGTAAAAACAATTATTTCTGGGTTCATTCCGGCGGAGAACAAGTCATCCACCTCACCGAGGATTTACAGCGCCTGAAAGGCAAACTGCGGGTGACTAAACAACTCACCGGCGAGGCGGCAGGCCAAGGGGTAAATAAAGAATTCCCTATGCATTTGTCCTGTCAAGACGAAGGAAATAATCTGCCGGTAAACGGTAAAGAAACCTACAATTTCAGTGTCAAACGTTCAGAGCCGCAAATAGTGGAGAATGTTCCTGCCGGAGCCTCCTGTACCCTGACCGAGGACGCGCAAGGCAGCGCCCTCCAAAACGCTGAAGTGGCAATACCAGCACCGATAAAAATCACTCCCATTGCTGACACCACCGTTATAAAAGATGTCACCGTCACCAATGACCTGACCTATAAACGGGCAAACCTGAAAATTAATCACACTGTAACCTGGAAAAACCCAGAACCTGAGGCAGCAACCCAGCAGGTCTTAATGACTAAAGATAATCTGATTACTGCCTCCTGCCGGGTTCCCGGCGAGGCAGCACAACCAGATAAAACCGTTACCATCACTGGAAATGGGGCTCAAACCCTGACGGATTTACCGGCTGGTTCAATCTGCAATATCCAATCAGTGCCGCAAGACATCAACGATATTGCCGTAAACTATGAAGCTGCCCCGAAACAAGTCACCATTCCTGCCAGCGGGACTGCAACCGTAGATTTAACTACCACCTATTCCTTACCGGCGGCGGGCAGTTGGTATCTGCGCCCGGTAATTCATTCGCGCCCTGAATATCAGGCGCTACGCAGCTTAATCCCCGATAAGGTAAACGCTACCCTTAAATGCGAGGGCGCGGCTGACACTCAAACAGTTGCCATCGATTTGAAGAATGGTAGCCCCACCGAGATAGCAACCGCAGGGATTCCCTCCCAAGCAAACTGCACTCTCAGCGGACAGCTAATCCCGCAAGTAGAAGAAAGTAAGTTTGAGATCCGTTACAACATTAGTGGCGACGATTACGACCAGGCAGAAAAGGGAGCAAAGCTAACGGTGAATGCGGTAGCTCCCGAAAGCGGAAAGAGCAGAACCCAAGCTTTACACCTGTGGTTCAAAACCAAAAATACCAGCGTAAACCTGGCTTCTAGCTCTAGTATGTGGACCTCTAAAGCAGCGAACGCGACCGCAACTACAGACAGAATCCCGGTACCCGATCAGTGGCGTAAAGCCGCCCTCGGGATAGTTGCCAATGATACTGATAGCAAAATGGTTCCCCTAAATGTTTCCTGCAAACTAGGTTCCGGAGCCAACGAATCCACGGTGACCTATCCGTTGCACCTATCCAACGGGGGCAGCGCGAAATCCCTGAGCGTACCTAACGGCTGGAACTGCTCTGTTAGTGCTACCCAAGCCGCGTTAAAGATTCCGGGAACTACGTTACAGAAACCGGAATGGGAGGGCGCAAACGGCACGGCTGCCACTAACGGATACCAATACGATTGGACTTCCGGTGACGGGCAAAGCATTACCCTAAAACGTGACTACCGGATGCAGCTCGCCTCTTTCAACCTCAAAAAGAAAGTCGGCGGTGAAGGGGTAACTATTATCTCCGGAGATAAACAGTTCCAAATGGACTGGACCTGTACCCTGAACGGGAAAGCGATTAACATTCCTGCTCCGCGTACCATTGATGTAAACACCAATGCCCAGGCAAGCTTTGGTAATGACCTGGCTGCGCGGCTGCAAAACCTTAAACCCAGTGGCAGAGCCACTATGGGACGCTTTTTGCAAGGTGAATGGCACGTGGTTGATGCCCTGCCGGCGGGAGCGGTCTGCACCCTCACCGAAAACTCCGATAATGCACAGGTAGAAAACACCGTTTGGGATCACTACTGGGAGATAACTGACGGCTACCGCAGCCGTGAACCTGCCACTGCTTGCGAGGCCTCCTCAGATAAATGTCGGCCCGCCGATGAAGGGACTACGGTTAAAGCCCAAGTGCTGTTACCGCGGGATAAAGAAGCCAAAGCTAATCCCTACTTCAACAACGAAAAAGACAACCCCAAAGATCCGCAAGGTAAGCCCCGCAACCCGGTAGTTCCCGAAACTTTGCCCGAGAACTTTGCGGGAACTATGGTTCCTTGGAACAACTACACTTTCCAAAAAACCCAGGTGAAAGCTAGTTTGAATAATAGTGGTAACGGGGCAGCGCTTGCCCACGGGAAAACCTTTAGCGCCCGTTTGTACTGCGCCCCGCCTCCTCTGATTGGAGCTGAAGGGGCAGAACTCCCCGGCAGTGCTGCCGCGATTATCAATGTTGAACTCACCTTTAAAGAAAGTGAAACCAACCCGGGAACCTGGGAGGACGCGGTCGCTAATCAGTTGATTCCGGTGAATTATCGCTGCGTATTAGCGGAAGCAAAATTCCCGCAACTAGATGCTAAAGTCACCACCACCATTACAAAAGATGCGACCCAACCAACTGTTACTGCCGATAAAGACGGATTAACCGACCTGTTCGCCTACAATAAAGGGAAAAACTCGCAGGCGAAAGATGATTCTAACCTGAACCTGCAGAGCGGTGATCAACAAATCCTCGGATTTATTGTGCACCCTCAGTTGGTCAATGATGCTCAAGAATCACAAAAGCAATCCCTGTTCACTATCGAAAACAAGTTTGATCGCCCGGCAGCGAACGTTAAAGTTGCGCAGGTGGTGCGCAAGGATAGTACCGACACGGATATGTCGTTCGGGCAGGTATTGGTCGATAAAGGGCAGGTAGGATACCGGGTTCACTATCGGTGTACCGACAAATATCTAAAAGAGACGGGCGGCGAACCCAAGGTTTACCAAGGGTCGGCAGATTTGGCTGCTGACTCTACTGTGAGCTTGTTGTCCGGGCAAGAGGGCGCAAACTTCGTACCCGCCACCTCCAAATGCGTGTTCTGGCATGAAAACCAAGACGGCAAAGACCCGGTAGCAACCTATGCTCCCCAGCTGTCCCTAAACCCCAGTGCCACGGTAACAACCGAGGGAACGCCAAACCAAGAAGAGAAATCCGCTAACCAAAGTAAACCGGATTCCTTAAAGGTCAGCCCCCTAAATCTGGATAAAGAGGGTAAGAAAGTAACCACTATTACTTTTGAAGATTTCTACTTTGCCCCCTACGCCAAATACGAAGTAGGAACAGCGGTAGAGGGCGCGCGCCGCGATGAAGTGCTACCCACTGACATCAAATATCAGTACAGCTACTCCTGTACCTACCCCGAGGGGCTTCCAGTACCCGCTGCCTATGCAGATGGAAAATATCCCAAAGTAGAGGGTACAACCGACCAGGCGGAGCGGGGCAATTTCGTTTCCCTACCGAAAGTGCCGGTCGGAAGCACCTGCGTAGTCACCGGTAATAAACCCGATACTTCCGCCACCCCCTATTTGAAAGTGGCAGGAAACTGGGTGCCTTGGGACGCAGATAAACTAGGGTTCTTCCTAGAAGACAGCACCAACTTTAACCAACCGGGTTTGGTAAAGAACGCCCTTAGCAGTTCGCCCTTTACAGTCACCTTGAATCAGGATACGCAGCGCGGGGTAGTGCTGTACTCGGTCTATACCAACGGCTCCAAAGTGCGTATCTATAAAGCTGACAGCCCCAAAGGAAACGTTATCCCCGATGCTTCCTTTAAGCTGGTCAAAGCGAACCAGAACGGGAAGCCAGGAGAGGAAATACCCCTGAAAGCAGTTGCGGGACAAAACGGGGTTTATGAATCCGCAACGGAGCTGGCTCCTGGAAGCTACCTGGTGGCAAACCTTAATGCCGGTAAGAACGCCGGGGAACGATTCCCCTTCGACTGGAAGTTTGACATCACCCTTGACCCGGTGACCCAAGCAGATGCCCAAGACACCCAAGTTGGGCTCAGTGGGGAAACTCAAAGTTCCGGACTGGTCGCCGTCTATAAGCCGACTACCCAGATTAACGCCTGGCAGATAGAACTGGCCGATGTAACCTTCGGGAACCTGCCCTTAACCGGTGGGTATTTACCGTGGCTCTGGGCGTTCGGCATATCCCTAGTATTGGCATCGGCAGCCGTAATGTGGAATAGGAGGCGCGAATGAAAAAAGTACACCGCGCGCTCTTGCCGCGCCTACCCGCTGGGTGGATGCTGGCTGCCTGGAGGAGATCTTTAGTTCGGCAAAGATTCTTCCGCTCCGGCATCGACCCTGGGTAATAGGGGGTAAAACGTAAATCTTGAAAAAAGCAAATAAGGAAATAACCAAACTGGAACGTAAACTCCACAGAACACGAAGAGGTAACCATGTTTACGACAAACAATAAACTGGTTCGCAAAGGAATGGCGCTAGCAGCCGCCCTAGGGATGAGCGCCCTGGGATTGGTAGCCATTGGTGCGCCTGGCGCCAACGCCGCTCCTGCGATTGATAAAAACGCCGATTACAAGATTATTGTCACGCCACTTTCTGGTGAGAAAATCAAAAATCCTGATGGTAAAAAACTCACGGAAGATACTACCAGCAAACTAATCAAATCGGGTGATTTTAAGCTGGAAAAGGGCGACTACGATGTAACCACCAGCACTGGTTACGAAAAAGCCACCAAGGCGACTGTCACCACCTTCGAGCTTAGTAATGGAGTAGATGATACAAAAAACGGTACAGTGGCTGCTGATGGTAAAGTCGAATTTACTGTAAAACCTGGTTTGTATCGTTTGACCCAAACCAAGGCTCCTGCTGGATATAAAACGGCGCTCCCATCCCTAATCCTGATTCCGATGACTGATCCAACAACTGGAAGCTGGATGAATGAGGTTTACGTCTACCCCAAGAACGGTTCTGCGGGGAAAATCACCAAGAAAGACATCACCGATAAAGACACGGTAGTTAAACCCGGTTCTGAGATGACCTTCGAGATTGACTCCCCGATTCCTAGCCTGACCGCGAAAGATCAAAATGACAAGTTTAAGAGCTACAAAGTCACTGATACTCCTTCGGGACCGCTGAAGGTTGATAAGACTAACTCTCAGATTAAAAAGGTCGAGATTCTAGAAGGTGCTGGTGTTAGCGCAACGTTAGAACCTGGTGATTACAAAGTATTGGATAGCACTCCCTACGGAATCGAGCTAACCGTTAGTGGCTTGTCAAAGCTTGATATGCATCAAGGCAAGACTTTGCGCGTCACGCTGACTGGTAAGTTAGCTCCTGAAAATGATGATATTTGGACTAAAGATCCTAGCCAATGGGCGATTAAGAACAAGGCAGCCTACAACTACGATTCAGACAAGGGTGAAACCGGCGGCAGTGAAACTGGCGAAGATGACCAGCCGAATGTGCCGATGGCGAAGCTGAAGATCAACAACAAGGATGGAGTCACCGATCTTAACAGTAAGGGCGCAGAGTTCAGCGTCTACGCTTGTAAAGATGTAAATAGTGGCGATCCTTCCACTACTGGTGATGCGATCTTGAATGGATTGAAAGCTGGGGAAGCGAGCTCGCAACCTCTTGGCGCGCGTAGTGGCGGTTTGTGTATCAAGCAAACCAAAGCACCTACTGGGTACGAATTGGGTAACAAGATTGTCAAAGTGGAATTTGACAACAATACTGTCAAGAATGCTGCTGATGCCAAAAAGGCAGTAGAGGTAGAGTACCAGAACACGCTAAAGAGTTCCGATATCCTATCTAAGCTGCCGCTAACCGGTGGAGCGGGCATCGCCCTCTTCCTGATTGTGGCAGCCGGATTGCTAGGCGGAGCATACTACTATGCTCGTCGCAACCGGGTACGCGCATAACTAAAATAGAGTGTCGGGGAGCAAATCGCTCCCCGACACTTAATAGCAAGGCGAAAATTGGGGAAAAAAGAGACAGCTAATAAAGCAAACGGTCAGCGGGAGCAAAACAGCAAACGCAGCCGCGGCTCTACCTTGATTCCCGTAATCTTGGCGTTGGCGGGTATTGCGGTGTTGCTCTACCCAGTGGTAGCAACCCAATGGAACAATGCCCGCCAACTCCAAATCGCCTATGAATACTCAAAAGCAGAAAAGAATCTTGATAGGCAGCAGCTGTCTGAATCCTTCAAGGCAGCACAGGCATACAACCAACACACGCCAGGAGCCCCCATCCTAGACCCCTGGCTGGCGCGGGTAGCCAAAGACAACAACCCCTATCAGGTATATTTAAGACAACTAAATACCGTCCCGGAAATGGGGCGTCTAGTAATCCCCGGAATCAAAGTAGATTTACCTATCTACCACGGTTCCCAGCCAGACACCCTCGAACGCGGAATCGGGCATCTCTACGGATCCTCCCTCCCAGTCGGAGGCAAAGGAACGCACGCGGTACTCACCGGGCATAGCGGACTTTCCACAGCCACTTTGCTAGACAACCTCCCAGAGGTTAAAAAAGGTGACGCTATCTATATTCAGGTAGCGGGGCAAAAGCTCAAATACCAGGTGCGCTGGATTCAAGTAGTACGTCCCAACGAGGTAAAAAGCCTCCAGCGGCAAGAAGACAAAGACCTCCTAACCGTCCTCACCTGCACGCCCTACGGAATCAACAGCCACCGACTGCTGGTGACCGGGGAGCGAGTGCCGATGGATAAAACCGACCCCTTCGCCGGAGCCGGAAAGTTGGAGTGGCCATGGTGGATGGGAGCCATAATCTTTGTGGCCTGCCTAGCCGCCCTGCTGCTCGGCTGGTGGCTATGGAAACAGCGCCGCCGCGAAAAGGACGAAGAAGATAACCAGAAAGCATCCGGGGAATCACCCCCGACACCTCCTGACGGAACGACCGTCAGGAGGCCAGAAATAACTAAACACTACCCACCGCGAAACGCAAGGAGAAAACAGTGAACAGTAAGCGACACAAGCTGACAGCAAGCTTGGGGCTACTGGCTGCACTAATGCTTGCCCTGGTACCAGCATCAGCGATAGCCTCACCGCAATCCGATCAACCAGTAGTAGTGGGAGATATCGCCGGTCTCGACCCGGCAACCATCAACCCGGCACGCCTAGGGAAACTAACCGTTAATAAGACCGCTGCTAATCCCTATGATGACCCGACGCCCGGGCAAAAGCCGAACGGACCGGCCGGCGGGCAAGTAATTCAAATTAACCGAGTCAAAGGGGTAGATTTAGTAAGCGCCGACTGGGCGCAGCTACAGAAAATGACGGTTAAGCAGGCAAAAGATAAAGGTTTAGAAGCTGCCAAGACCGCAGTCACTGATGAGGGTGGCAAGGTTACCTTTACCGACGTTCCGGTAGGGCTATACCTGGTCAGCGACCAGAAGCCGGCGGACACCACTCATAAATATGGTCGTATCAAACCGTTCCTAATTACCATGCCCGCTGGCAATCCTGACCTGCATGTATGGACTTTTAATGTCGAAGTAACTCCTAAACTAATGAGCGAAGCTACCCCGGCTCCCACCCCTAAACCAACCACCCCACCATCTCCGCGTATGCCGAGGACAGGTGCGATGGTGACCGGCAGTCTGCTGCTTGCCGCCATGCTATTTAGCACCGGTTTCTTGATTGCTGCTTCGCGGCGTCGCCAAGACGAAGAAACCCCCGCCGCCGCTTAAAGAAACTCCGCCGCCACTTTAGGAATTCCGGCGCAACTGAATACTCCTTTCCCCCGCACGGTATCCAAGGTCGCGCGGGGGATTACTATGCGCCGAACCTACTGCGAATCGTGCGCCCGGATGCCTATCGCAGTCAGGTGCACGGGAGCTTATCCCGATTGAGTCCGCGCGGGAGGAAAAACCTAGGATCTTCGCCCTTTATGGTGACGTTTTACCCTCCCGGTGTAGTTTCGCCCTTCCGAGATGGTAATTGTGGCAGGTCTTTGGGCGGTTTGGTGGTATTGGGAGGGTGGTTTTGTCTAGGG
>NZ_RPZY01000005.1:0-19470 GCF_008661855.1 Varibaculum sp. | reverse complement strand
CGATACAGTTGCGCCCTCCCGATACAGTTGCGCCCTCCCGAGATGGGAATTGTGGTCGATATGGGACGATTTGGCGGTATTGGGAGGGTGGTTTTGTCTGTGGAGGACGAAAGTGAACCACAGGGGTTAAGTAGATTTCTCTTAAGCGTTGTACGTAGAAAATAACTCTTTGCTCACAAAATTTGGTTTACGTGGAAAAATAGCCTATAATGGACTTTTAATGTCACCCCGTTGGATACATAAAAAGTTCAGGTGAAAACATGAAGCAAAAGGTTCAGGGGTTTAGACCCTCTCTTCGGTTTGGGCTCGCTGCGGCAGTTTCTTTAGCAGTCACTTTTAGTGGAGCTATGGTAGGGGCTGCTGATGCGAATGCTGACGAAGCTGTAAATGACGATACAGCTACTAGCTCCCAATCAGAGCTAGCTAAGCAAGAAGTTCCGGCACCCCAGCCAAAATCTACGGTTGAATCTGCCTCCTCGCAGTCAAATACTGTGGCTGAATCCAGTTCCCCTCAGCAGCATGAAGTGGAAACTGAGCCCCAGCAAAAGGAGACTGCTGTTGTTCCTGCCCCTGCTCGGGCTCCTCAAAAGCTCCCAGAATGTAGCGCAGAGCAATCTCCGAAATGGAAAGTAACCCCTGGGGTGACTACTGATAGTTGGAAAGATAATGCCGTAATTGATTACCTGGGAAAAGATAAAAAAGCTCGTTTGATGGTGCAATATTCGTTGCTACGCGAAGGGGGAGCAGCCTCTGGGCCGCTAGCTTTCACCCCCTATGTCAGCTATTTAAAACCAGGCACTGACACCTGGACAGATTTACAGGAGATTAAACTTTCTGCATACAGTATGCCGAAGTTTTTACCTCCGGAAGATTCATTAGATAAAACAAAGGACGGCTGGCCGGCAACCGTGAAGCTGGTTTTGAAACGTACGGACGGAGCTTGCGAGATTCCCGCTGATAAAGCCGCTTATACTTTTGAGATTCCAGGTGGCGAGTTGCTTTCCGATGCTGAAGTGATGAGTTTTGAAGCTCAATATGACGAGGGAGAAGATCCCAAGCCTGGTAACGATACTTGCCGTCACAACAAGGGAGATTTAATCTGCCTATATCCGACGGGAGTAGGAAGTCTCACAGACGCAAAAGCAAGGGCAGACGAGCTGGTAAAGGAAGACAAATCTGTAAACGTTCTCTGGGTTGATGGCAAATGCGTAGATGTAGCTGCTGCCGGCACGACCTGTAAGGATATTACCTATGCGGGGAAAGGATATGCAGAAATTGAGGTTAAAAAATACTTCAATTATGTGAATGAAGTGCTGAAATATACCGATGGTAAGACTGCCGAGATAAAATACTGGGGTGCGAAACCTCGTCCTGGCTATGCTTATCAAGGAGGGGTTCAAAATAACTACGTCCATAAAGATGGGTCGCCGGTAAAATATGTATCTGATTTGAACCGCATACGGCTATATAAGGATACTGGGGAAGAAAATAAGGCATTTTGGTATGGGAATATTGAGCCTGAAAAGCCCACTGCTGCCGATAACGTTGGCGAAACTAATGATACTTTCCAGATTCCCGATGACAACCGGTTAAAGTATTACCTGGTCTCCGACGATGGTAAAGTCACCTATCAAGACCAGGTTTCGGGTACAAATAAAGTATCTGACGTTACTAAATATGTTGATGGGAAAGCCACTGTGAAAGTGCGTGCCCATGTCAAAGACTACTGCAATTTAAATAATGATCCGCCTACTTCAGCAAAGTATTCTGACTGGTATTCCATTGACAATAGCTACTGCGGCTATCGAGAGTGGACCTTCACTTTCTACGGTTCTCAGAAGGTTAAGGTGGTTCCGCCTAGTTTTGATGATGGGACTGGTACTTTTACGGTTCCGAATATTCCTGGTGTGAAGTGGATGATTGATGGGAAAGAGGTTACTCCTGGGACTCATGATTATCCGGATAAGCATGGGAAGATTTCGATTACTGCGGTTCCGGGTACTCCTAAGGATCCGAATGTTCCGATTGAGTTGGTGGATAATAATGGTCCGTATGAGCATGAGTATGATTTGCGTCTTGAGGTTGTTCCGCCGGCTCCGGTGGTGGAGCGGCTTAAGTGTGGTGTTGCGGGTAGTGTGAAGTTGCCTGATTCTGAGGTGTTTGAGTATAGCTCGAAGGTTGAGGGGGATAAGGCTGTGGTTGAGGCAGTGTTGAAGAATGCTGCTGATTTCAAGCTTAAAGATGGTGCTGTGGTGAAGTGGGAGTTAGATTTAACCGCCGAGCCCTGCCCCCCGCAGCCCGACAATCCGACAAAACCAGACAATCCGACTAAACCCGACACGGGCGATAAACCTGGCAAACCTGGCGTTGAAAAACCGGGTCAGGTAATCCCTGGCAAAGGTAAGCCGGCTGCTAATCCTTCCGCTAAGCAGGTCGTGAGGACGCAGACGCGGGTTACTACTCCGATAGCGCAAACGGGTGCCTTGGGTACTACCGCTGTTCTTGGCGCTTTGCTGCTAGCAGCAGGGATAGGGATAACTTCTCGCCGATACCTGCTTCAAAGACATTAAGTCGCTGTAGAGCAGAATATAACCATAGAACAAAATAACGGCTGGTAGAAAAGTGTAAAGCTTTTCTACCAGCCGTTTTAGATTGCATACAGTTTAGACTGTTCACTGTGGGGCTAATGCCCATATTCCCGCCACCTTACCTCATACTTGGTTTGAACCTGGAGGGTTAATAGCGGAGTAAAATCTGCGATAATGCCCGTTTGGGCATTATCCCTATAATCTGCAGCCGAACTGCCTAGAATTATTTTGTCCGGTGATGAAAACCAATCCATCACCGGACAAAACCTTTACTTAGTTACTGGATTCTATTCATGCCTCCTGCGCTGAAGCATGGCGATACCCAGTCCGCACATTAATAGCGAGACCGCCAACAACTCGGCTCCCATATTTGCGCCGGTTCTCGCTAGTCCCTTTCGTTGCGGGGTAGCGGTTTGAGCTTTCTGGTTTGCCGCTTTTCCAGTCGCTTGGGGCTTCAGGTTCTTATGGTCTTTACCGCTTTGACCTGGCTTTTGGGTGGAATCACCGGGGGAAGTACCCGGATTAGGGGTAGTTCCTGGATCTGTACCGGGATCTGGATTCGTGCCCGGTTCCGGATCGCCTCCGGGGGTCGGCGTTGCTTCCTCAACGGTGATGGTGAAGGTAGCAGTAGCTTTCTCCTCCCCATCCACGTTCAAAGCCGTAACCGTGACTTCATAGGAGCCCGCTTTCTTGGGAGTCCCTAAGATGGTTGCAGTAGCGGCGTCAAAACTAACTCCTTCAGGCAGTCCGGTAACTGCTCCAATAGCCCCGTCTTTAACCTCTAACTTAATAGGAGTAATCATCGAGTCCGCTGTTACGGTTTGGTCGGCTATCGGACTGATCTGCGGGGTAGGCGCTGGAGTGGCGGCATCTCGCGGGGAAATCTTGAGGGAGAGCTTAGCCTGCGCGGCTCTGGGGTATCCCGTGCCGTCTTCGGCTTCCTTTAGGCTAACGGTTACTTCGTAATCTTTGTCTGCCTCAAGTTTTCCAACGGGAGTGCCACTAATCTGACCGGTTTCTTTATCGAATACCAGGCCCTCGGGCAGTCCAGTTACCTCGAAAGTGTCTGCTAGCAGCGGATCGTTGCGTTCAAATAAATCGGTCACTGAAATCGGGGTGATTTCTTTGCCAATCTGCCCGCTAGCAGCGGAATCTTTCCCTTTAAGCTCGGTGCGGAAATCATCCTCTAACCAGCGCAGAGTAAAACTGAGGTGGGCAATGTCTTGCCATCCGCCCCCATTGGGCTCCATCAATAACCCGATATTGCCATCTTTCTGCACAGTCATAGTGGTATAGCCCGTGCCGCCAGTCTTGAACTGTTTCTTTACCGGCCAGGTCTTCCCATTATCAAACGAAGCCCAAACATATCCATTCTTACGGCCATTATCGGTTCCCGAAAACAGTAGCACCTGCGAACGTAAAGTGCCGGGTTTAGCATTTGGGAAAGCTCGAATCACTTGCGCATTGTTGTTCTCGTCAGCTAAATCCTTGCTAACGTGGCAATCTTTCCAGTTTTCCCCGGAATCGGTAGAGGTACAAATAATGCGACCTCCACCAGCTTGGGAGCGCGAAATCAAGATTAGGCTCCCATCGCTTAGTTCAGTAACTTTGTTCTCGTCAAACTTTTTACCCTCAACTACTGCTGGGGTGGGGTTACCAGATTTCCAGGTTTTACCATGGTCATCCGAATAAATCGTGTAGGCAACAATCCCTCCGCTCTTCGGGACGCAGGCCATCTGCTGCAGCAGCCGTCCTTTGTCAGGAGCAGTCATTTTTTGGGTACCGGCACCGGAGGTAGCAAAGCACGATTGCAGTTCCTTCGCTTTTTCCCCTAACACCTGGTCAGTGATTACTCGCTGCGTCCAAGAGTGACCATTGTCGGTAGATACAGACAGCCCTAAGTTCATGGCGTGTTCGCTAGTTTCATCAACTTTGCCTTCTGGAGTGAAAGTATAGGCAGGATTCTTGGCGAATACTCCCGATACCTGGCTGTACACGTGGAAGTTAAAAATGGTGCCACTTTCATGGTCTACTACGTACGAGGGGTCGGAGTAACCCCTGGAACCGGCAATATTGCTGCCCACGATTCCGCGAGCAATCACTGTTTCTGGCTGCCAAGTCTTGCCATTATCGGTAGAACGGCGCTGCATAATCGAGTTTTCGTTCGGGGAATCTCCTCCATTCATGCTGCCGTTCTTCGGACGGTAATCGTAAGAGGCTAATAAATCTCCATTCGGGGCAACGGCGATTGCCGGAATACGGATATTCGCCTGTTTTGAACTGGTAGCTATAATCTGCGGGTTACTGATTTTAGCTTCCGCTGCCGGATCCGCGTCTTTAGCTTTAGTGCCCCTGTCTGCCTGCGGATATTGCTTTTGGGTATATACAAAAGTTGTGGCAGTAACGCGATTAAGTAGTTGCTGCCCCATTTTCCCGTCAATAGCTAACTTGGCTTCCACTTCACCGCGGGTTAAATCAGCTTCAGTGATGGTGTAGGTCAGCTGGCAGCGGTGAACTGTCCCGACTGCCAGACTTTCACGCTCGCAGCTGCTGGTGGTGCTGTCAGTCAGGTTAGTTACGGCGGTGTCGGTTACAGGTGCTACCGTCAAAGCATCGTCCCCGTTAGCGCTAACTTCTACCGCGAATTTAAGAACCTCCCCCACCTGGTAGTGGGCTTTTTGTGACTCGTCAGCCAGCTCAAACTTGTCCAACTTTAGATAGTTGCTGGCAACTGGCAGCGCCTCGGCTTCGGTGGTCGCATAATAGGTGGCTGTCCCCGTGTATCCGGCGTTGGGGTAATACTGCCACACTATTTCGGGGGTGAATTTACCGGCTTTAACGTCAGCTTCCGTGACTACATGGTAGGGGGCAGTGCAATCCATTTCTTTATTAACTGGCATATTTGACCATTTGCAGCCTTCCCAATTATCCAGGTTGGAGCTTTTAGCGGACAGTGCCCGCGCTTTGCCAGTCTGGTTAATCAAAGTGGCTTTGAAGTTGATGCGTTCGCCTAACGTCCATTTTTGACCGGCTGGTTTCGGGTTGGTAACGGTAAGGGTGGTCGGAATTTTATTTTCGTTGATTCCGCCCAGACTGGTTTTTTCACCGCCATATTCCACCTCGGAATACATCCGGAAAGTAACGTAGGGGACAAATCCGCCTGCCGTAGCCTCAGCTGGGGTAACTACGTGGGTTAGTTTTTTCGCGATTCCCGCTATATAACATTCCTGCACTGTATTGGCAGCAGCGTTGCGCCATTTGCAACCTTCCGCATTTGCCAAGTTGTAGTTCACTGACTCAAAGGAGGCAGCTTTGGCGGTTTTATTGGTTAGCTTTACCCGGTATTCAACGGTCTGACCAGCTACTTTAGGATTTCCGGATACTAGGTATAGCTCTATTTTCGCCTGCGGGGTATCCTTTGCGCCTACTAGAGTCGGCTCTGCCGCATAGGCACTTAAGGGGGTGGCTAGGCCTGCCCCAATTGCTAGGGCTAGGGCAAACAAGATACTGATTACTGGTTTTAAAATGGGGTGCTTCTTTGCGCTCATAAAATTTAGATTAACAATAATGAAATAGATTTACCAGCAGCAATAGGTTGTAATACTTTAATGTTTTGGTTTTGGGGGAATTACCGGATTCTTTACATAAGGAATAATTCTCAATCTTGAATGTGTGGGTTTTCTTTTATAAAGTCAAGCTAGTTATCGTTTCTACTTCAAAGAAGAGGTCTCATTCTGTATCCTGCCTTGTTCCTACCACTCAGCAGACGACGGCGAACTATTTCGGGTCTTGCCCAACGTCCTCTGTTTCCCATCCGGCATTTCAGTCTTTAGGTGTCCCTATGAAGAACTGTGCTAAGACGAGAAACCAGCAGCAGCCCGCAAAGTTTTCGGCACGTAAATGGGTAATAGCAGTGGTTACGGCACTGGTGGCGGCGATAGGAATCGGCATCGGGATTTGGAAATATATGCACTCGTCCTCTGGAAATACTACCTCCTCCACCGGGGAAGCAACTTTGTTTAAGCTCTCCGGTAACCCGGTTAGTAATGCCGAGTATCTTCAGGCTGCTCGGGCGGTGAAGCAACAGCTACAGGGGGAATGCGTGAGTAAATATGGTGCTCGCCTTGAGGACGAGGACTTTTGGTCTCGGAGCTATCAGGGACATATTCCGAGTAGAGAAGCGGCAACTTCCGCTTTAGCGCAGCTTAAAAGCTGGCGGGCAGCGTTTGCTCTTTTCCAAGAAGCTGGTTTGATTAAGGATGCGTCTTTTGCGGGATTGCAGCGCGACCTGGAGCGAACCAACCAGGAGAATAAGCAAAAGATTGACTTAGGGCAGCCAGTCTATGGTTTGCAAAGCTATGACCTGGCTACTTTTATTAGTTATCGGATTTCGTCTTTGACTCAGCAATATGTCATCAATCCCAAGAATCCGGGTATGGATTTTTCAGAGGACGAGTTGCGTAGCTTTTATGCTTCCCGGCAGTGGACGGATGAGCAAGGGCGAAAAGCTGATTTTGAACAAGTGCGTCCGCAAGCTGTTAAGGCACTTCGCGATGAAAAGCTATCCAAACTGATTACTGCGCGGGCAGAAAAATTGGTAGTGCAAGATTTCTCAATTGAAAGAACATCCGCTTTGATTCAGGAAGAGTTTAAGTAACGGTTTTAGCGGTAACCACAGTTTTGAAAAGTGAATAGAAAATAACAATAAAGGAAAAAGGGGAAGGTAATGTTGAAAGCTCTACGGCGAGCAACTATCCTTGGTTCTTCCGTGGCGTTAACGGCGGGTCTGGTTCTCAGCTCTGCCAGCGCCTTTGCAGCAGGGGGAGGGGCTAATATGGATAAGGTACAAGGCACCAGCTATTACGTGTCTAGCAGTGCTGGAGACGATAAAAATTCCGGTACCAGCCAGGATAAACCGTTCAAATCTTTGGCTAAAATCAATGAAATAAAGTTGGGTCCGGGCGATAAGGTCTTGCTTAAACGGGGTGACACCTGGAATGGTCAAGCAATACACGTAAAAACGGGTTCTAGTGGCTCTAAAGATGCCCCGATTCAAATCAAACCCTATGGGGATGGTAGTGCTCGTCCGGTGATTAACACCAATGGTGCGGGACGCTGGAATCAGGATTACCACGCCCGAATCGAATCTCACCGCAATAAGGCAGAGATTTCCAGTGCGGTTTTACTTAAAGACGTTAATTATTTGGAAATCTCGGGGTTGGAAGTAACAAATGACCGGGAAATGAATCCGGCGGCTGACCCTAAAGCCTACAATGACGGTTTAGCTTTGGAACGTACCGGGGTAGCCGGGATTGCCGAGAATGGGCCGATGCGCCATATTGTAGTGGCTGATATGTATATCCACGATATTGACGGCAATATCTACGATAAGCATCTGGCTAATGGGGGCATCTATTTCATGGCCCATTACCCAGAAAGTGGTAAGCCCGCCACCGAAGCAGATAAGATTGCTCGTTTCGATGATTTACAGATTCTAAATAACCGGGTTGAAACCGTTAGCCGCTGGGGGATTGCAGCTGGCTATACCGCTTACCAAAACATTATCGACCGTCCGCAAAACGGACCTATCTCTGATGAAATAATCGCTAAATACGGTTCTAGTAAAGTGGTCATTCGCGGCAACTATATTAAGGACGCGGGTGGCGATTCCATCACCACTATGTATTGTGACCGTCCCTTAATTGAATATAACGTTTCCGATGGGGCGGCACGTCACATGAATACCACGGATTACCTGCATCCCCATAACATTAATGGCCCAGCCGGTTCTGGCTGGGGGCGGGTAGCCGCGGGAATCTGGCCTTGGCGCTGCAAGAATGCCATCTTCCAATACAACGAGGCCTTCAACACCCGTCACGCTTTTACCGGTAATGGCGACGGTCAGCCCTGGGATGCCGACTTTGGGGATGGCACTGTATATCAATACAACTATTCCTATGCCAATACTGGCGCTACCATTATGTTCTGTAATAACGGTTCTTTGCATAACACGTTCCGCTACAACATAGCCCACAGTGATGTCCGGGGAGCTTTAGATATCCCCGATCAGAAAGATGCTCACGTCTACAACAACACCTTCATTATGGGTGAAGGATCCAAAATTATTACCCGTGGTCATGCCCCCACCAGAATAGAAAACAATATCTTCTATAAACCAGATGGGGTTACTAAAGTTGAAGAGAACTGGAAGCCCGGAAATCAGATTTATGACCATAACCTGTATTACAACTTTGCTACTACCCCTCAAGATGCCAATAAGCAGGTAGTAGCTAAAGGTACACCGGTTCTGCAGAACCCAGCTGCGGTTGAGATGGCGAGTAGTCACCAGGCTCGCATTCATGATGGTTCTACTGCCACCACCGTTTTTGATGGATTCAAGCCGGTAGCGGGATCCGCCGCTATCGGGAACGGCAAAACCATTACTGACGCGAATGGTTATACGGTAGAACACGACTTCTTTGGGACGGCTATTTCTGGTCTACCTACTATAGGAGCAGCGGAAATACCAGTACCTGCTCCGAATCCGACTGCTTCGCCCTATCAAATTGATAATAAAGCGAAGACGATAACCGTGGCGATTGCAGCGGCAGGTAGTAACAAAGCTCCGCTGGTAAAGAATTTCCTCGCCCAATTAGGGTTGCCAGCAGGGGTTAAAGCCAAAGTTATGTCCGGTAACACTCAGCTAGGTATGGATGATCCGATTACCGAGGGCGCGAAAGTTATTATCGGAGAGGGCGCGCAAGCCAGTGAATATACTGTCAAGGTAGTTTCCGATTTTGACTGGGTGCGAGACTATCGGGAGACTCCGGCTGGAAATAATAAATGGATGGGCGTGCAAGGACCATATTGGTTTGCACAGATTAAACAGGGTAACACCTGGGCAAATATGACCACCTATGATAATGACGGTTGGCATAACTGGGCGTATAACCAGTATTACGGTCCTGGTCTAGATCACAACCAGGGCGCTTTGAAAGCTCCAGATCAGCGCGGAAATATTCACGGTCTACTCTCCAGTGAAACTCCCGATACTGCGATGGCTTTTAAGGCTCCTGCTAGCGGAAAAGTAACTTTCAAGATTAAGGACGATGAACCGTATCTGCGTCAAAATAATCATGACCCAAATGCCACGGTAACTGTGTCCCTGATGCTCAATGACAAAGTGCTCAAGAGCGTGGATTTGAAAGTTTCCAGGCAGAAAGGCGACTTTGTTTTCAATGAGCAGATTGCTTTGAAAGCTGGCGATTATTTGCGGGTAGTATCCCACAATGAGGGTAGTCTCAAGGCGAACTCGGTTCACGTCAGCCCAGTAATCAAATATGTGGAGACTGAATATAACCCTGATGGGAAGCCAGTTTACGATCCGAATGCTCCAGCTGCGGAAAAACCACAGCTTAGTGGAAAGGATTTTACCGTTGAGTATTCTGACGCGGTACCTGAGGCAAAAAGCAAAGTAGTAAAGCCGCAGGACGCAGTGGAATACTCCTGGGGATACCCACATCCCAACTCTTTACAGTTGGGCGCGCAACAAGTTCAGCTAGTTGCTGACAGTGGCGACGGGAAACGGGAGACCACTATGGTTACGATGACGGTCGTTAAAAAGAAACTGACTGCTCCTGCGGTAACGTTCGATGATAATGACCGTTCCTATACCGTGCCTGATGCCCCTACTTGCCTGGAATATTCGGTGAAAGTAGACGATCAAGAGGCAAAAGTCGCTAAAGCTGGTAAGGTAACGGTTGCCGATTCGGACAAGGACGTGACGGTACAAGTAAGCGTGGCTGCCACTTGTGAGGGATATGAGGCAGGGGTAGCTGCTCCTTTCACCCACGTGTTTAAAGCCAATCAGCAGCCTCCGGTAGTGAATCCGCAGGAACCGGGGGACAATCCGCAACAGCCAGGGGACAAACCCGGTACGGATAAACCGGGTAAACCGGGCGTTGATAAACCTAAACCCGGAACTGGTGAGGCTAAACCCGGTAAAGATAACGCCGGTAAGCCTGCGGCATCCGGGCAGAAAACTCCGGGAAGGTCAAATCAGCAAACCGCTAGCACTGGTTCGCAAGCAGGAATGATTGCACTACTAGGGCTAGGATTTGTGGCAGCAGGTTTGGCGGTAGCACTTCGACGTCGCCGCACAAACTAGACTGATTGCAAACAGTAAACCGCGGGCGGGGGTGCTCCCCAAAGTGAGCACCCCCGCCCGCGCGCATTATCTTAATAAATTTTAACGTTTTGGCTGTTGAGGTATGGTATTCTAAAACCTGATAAATCCTCAGACTCATTCATAGATTAGAGTAGGTGTAGCAGTGTTGCTTCAAAAACGAAAAAATCCATCTTTATGTTCCTGGGTTAAAGCTGATAAGGCCAGTAAGGGTCGGCAGCGAATAGGCTCAAAACTATTGAAACCTTTAGGGGTAGCCCTAGTAAGTGGGGCGTTAGCTCTGTCAATATCGCTTCCCGCTCCCACGGCTGCGGCCGAACCTCTCGGAGCCTATAAAGCTGACGGCTCCGCTACCCTACCGAAAACTATTCCCAGTCTGGATGCTTGGAAAGCTAGTGGCGGAACCTGGACGCTAGCCGAGGGCGCGCGGGTAGTTTCCACCCAGCCACTCAACGCGCGGGCTAAAGCACTAGCGACAGAGCTTAGCGCCTATTTAGGTTCGTCGGTTCCCGCGAAAATAGGTAAGCGTACTAGCGAATTCGACGTGCATTTATTGCAAGATAGTACGCGCAAAGATTTAGGGGTAGAAGGCTTTGAACTAAAGATTGGCTCCTCAGGCGTGCAAATCATCGGCGCGACTGACGCGGGCGTGTTTTATGGGACTCGTTCCTTTTCCCAGTTGATGCGTCAAAAACAACTAACCTTACCGGCAGGCTCGGTAGTATCAGTACCTAAATACAAAGAACGGGGGGTAACTCTGTGTGCCTGCCAGCTCAATATTTCGACCGAATGGATTGAGCGTTTTTTGGATGATGCTGCTGACTTGCATATCAATAACATTGTCCTAGAAATGAAACTAAAGTCTGATGCCTATCCTGACACTCAGACCTGGTCATACTACACCCCCGAGGACGTTAAAAAGTTTGTCGCTAAAGCGAAGAGTCTAAATATTGACGTTATTCCCGAAATCAACTCACCAGGTCATATGAATATCTGGTTGGAGAACGCTCCCCAATATCAACTGGTAGATAAGAACGGCGGATATCACCCCGATCAGCTAGATATTTCCAACCCTAAAGCCCGGGCTTTCATTAAGAAGCTAATCGATGAATATGACGGGGCTTTCGACTCGAAATTCTGGCATATGGGGGCTGACGAATACACCATGACTGGTGGCTACCAGCTATATCCCCAGTTAACGAAGTATGCGCAAGACGCTTTTGGCCCCAGCGCCAACGCCAATGATGCTTTTACCGCCTTTATCAACGAAATTAACACCTATGTAAAAGGTAAAGGCAAGAATCTGCGGATTTTCAATGATGGTCTTTATGACACCGCAAACGTCCAGCTGGATAAAGATATTGTTATTGACTATTGGTTCAAAAAGGGCGGTACGCTAACTCCGCAACAGCTCGCGGAACGGGGATATCAACTAACAAATGTTCCCCAAGCAATGTATTGGTCTCGCGCCTTTGATCCGGCTGGTTACACCTATGCCATGAAGCCAAATAACCTGTATAACAATAAAAATTGGAACGTGGGCACTTTTGATGGTGGCGCCCAGATTGATCCTAACTACGACAAACTCCTGGGGGCGCGGGTATCGCTATGGCCCGATAACATCAATGAAACCGAGAACGAAGTCCAGATGATAACGGCTGATTCTCTGCGGTTCTTAGCCCAAATGACCTGGTCAGCTTCTCGTCCTTGGCCTAAATGGGAGGGCGCTGACGGTATGAAAGCTACCATCGACTCTCTGGGCGATCCTACTACCCGTTCTAAGGTGCAGGCGGCTATGGTTCCCGATGGGGTATACGGTCTGCCAGAATTGGATCCGGTAGCCAAGGGACCTTGGAAGCTGGCAAAAACCTATGATGGTTACTATCAGATTTCCAATGCTGCTACCGGCCAATGCTTGACGATGAGCGAAGGTGCAAAGCATTTAGGTGCGGTCAGCGAAGTGGGTGCCCAGCCTACCTTGGTATCTTGCCGCCCGCTCAGTGAAACCTATAAGAATGCTTTTGCTAGCGGTCGGGAAAGAAACAAACAGAAATGGCAGGTAGTGGTAGAAGCCGATAATAAGGTTTCTTTGCGGAACGCGGTTTCAATCCAGTACCTGGCAGTAGCTGACGGCGGCGAGAAACATGTAGATATTCAGGGAGTTTCGGCTGCGGAAGTAAAGGCTGACGCCACTTTGCTGGAAAAATCATTATCTAAGACTGGAAATAATCTAGCCGCTGGCAAGGTTGCGCAATTCCCGAGAGATTTGGTGGCCACCAAAGGAAAACTGGCTGATAAAGCCCTGTTCTCCCTGGTACGTGAAAAATCGATTACCGTTGATCAGCCAGAGATTAAGGACGTGAATCCCTCTGAACCGCGGGAAGTTACGGTAACAGTCTCAGCTGCCGATAATGCCAAAGTCGCGCCCTCGGAAATTAAAGCCACCGTGAGTGAAGGCTGGAAGGTTCTGCCGGAAACAGTTCAAATCGGTGAGCTACCTGCGCGTGGCACTGGAACTGCTAAATTTAAGCTGGTAAATACCACCGGAACGACTGGTAGAGCTACCTTTACCTGGAAGATGGGGAATGAAGAACTCAGCACTACTGTAAAATTGAGTGGAATGCTCGGACCTCGCGTATGTGATGGATTTACCGATTTAAGCGCAGACTCGGAAGAAAAGACCGGTGAAGGCCCTAATAATGGTCGCGTACAAGCCGCATTTGATGGCGTAGACGAATCAGGTAAATCCAATACTTTCTGGCACAGTAAATGGTCTGGCGGAGTAGATTCTTTGCCGCACTGGCTGGTATTTAGTCCGCAACAGGCTTTAACTAATCCAGACGGCACGATTAACAATATGCTCTCGGTCGAGTACCTTTCACGGCAAGGGAAAGTGAACGGTCGCATCAAGAGTTACCAGATTTACACCTCTGACACTACAAAAGACGGCAATGCGATCACGGGTTGGACGCTGCAAAAAGAGGGTCAGTGGGAAAATGGAACCGATTGGCAGCGTGCCTACTATGACAATCCGGTAAAAGCTAAGTATGTAAAACTGCTGATTACCGACGTGTGGGATGAGGTTGCAGGTAGGGAAGACCAGTTCGCGTCCGCGGCTGCTATCTGCGTATCTTCACAGATGCCGCCCGCCACCTTGACTGCGCCAGCCCAACCCGAGAATCCGATTTCGGTTTCACCGGCAGTTAAGGTTCAAAACGCCCCTGCTAATCCGTGGCCAGCTGCCGATCCGGCAGCTCCGGCAGCGACAATCGCGGCAATAGCTGACCAGAGTCTGCAGCTAGGCGCTGCGATTAAAGATATACCGGTGAAGGTAGCTAATGGCACAGTTCGGGAAGTTAAAGGTCTTCCGGCGGGAGTAGTCTTTGACAAGCAAACTGGGGTGATTAGCGGGAAACCGGCTAAGGCTGGAAAATACTCGGTACAGGTTATAGCGGAGAACCCGGATGAAGAAGCAGTGACCGCAGCTTTCACGATTACGGTTACCGAGGAGAATACTCCTGGGGATACTGATAAGCCAGGCGGTAGCGATAAGCCGGGAGATACTGGTAAACCCGGTACTTCCGATAAGCCTGCCCCAGGTGGAAACGCCAGTGGTGACGGTAAAGGGAAAGCGCCCGGCAGTGCCGCGCCCGCTGGGAACGGAAACGGACAAGCCAGCAGCCCTGGTTTGGAGGGCACCGGTTCGAATGCGGCAATCATGTTAGGTGCAGCCTTGGTATTGATAGCCGCAGGGGCGGTGGCGATTAAGCGCCGACGTCTCTAGAGTCGCTAAGCATTAATTTGGGGTTGGTAAGCGGATATTCCGCTTACCAACCCCAGATTTATTTGTGGGGGTAAATACGGGTCAATGACGGGATAGTGCTGGGTTGGGGGCATTAACCCGTAAATGCCTGTTTTGAGGATAACGACGGGATAGTACAGCCTACTGCACCGTTTTTGAGCCACCGGATTTTCGCCTACCCGTGGATCTTCCCACTTCCGGATATGGGTATAGAACCCGCATAGCTCAGTGTTCGCTGCGAAGTAGTTTTACAAGGTTTAGGTTAAGCGAGGATTGCAGGGAAAGCGTCGCAGGGCTAATGCCCGCTGCTAAGAGCCCAATGGTGGCATCGAAAAGCTAATATCTTCTGTATTACGTGAGGATGCTATTTCGTTAATTGTTACTTTTTGAGGGGTTAGTACTGATGTTTTCCCCGGATATGCCAGGTTTTTAAATATAATTTAGGCAATTTTTTACTAAGGTTAAGCGTATCTATTTCGTTTAGTAAGCACCGAGCCGGGCTGTACCCTTATTTCGCTAGTTTGTTTCCGTCCTATCTAAGGGATTGCGTCCTTTATAACCTTTTTCTGTTTTTCTTTATAGAGTGGCAGCGGAAAAATATCTGTCAGTACCTTTGGTGCGCCTTTCCTTAGCCCCCTGGTCATCTTCCTATTTTTAGGTAGTTTTTGTTCTCTAAAAACTATTTATCTCCTTGTTCTTACCCCTTTGCTTGTTAAGCTGACCAGGCAGTCAGATAAAACTTTGCGGAAATAACAATCGAGGTCTAGGAGAGCTTAAATGAGTTTGGCGGGGGATATTTTATTGGGTGGTTCTTTACGGGCTAAAGAGCGGGAGGAACATGCCGATGAAAGTGTGAAGACTGCCTCCAAGCTGAACTGGTTGCGTGCCGGGGTTCTAGGGGCCAATGACGGTATCGTCTCTACTGCCGGAGTAGTAGTTGGGGTGGCGGCGGCGGATCCGCAAAATAATATTGCTATTTTTACTGCCGGAATGGCGGCAGTGGTGGCTGGGGCTATTTCTATGGCGGCGGGCGAGTATGTTTCGGTATCTACGCAAAAAGATACAGAGCAGGCTTTGGTTCATAAGGAACGTGTCCGTTTAGATAAAGATCCTGAGGGCGAGCTAGCGGGTCTGGTTAAGGTTTATGAAGCAAAAGGATTATCGCCTGAAACTGCTCGTAGAGTCGCTGTCGAGTATTCAAAGATAGATCCGGTGGCTGCGCAGGTTGAGGCGCGTTATGCGATTGACTCAGAAGAATTCGTGAACCCCTGGAATGCCGCTTTTTCATCTGCGATTTCTTTTATCTTGGGCGCAGTATTGCCAATGCTGGCTATTTTGTTATTCCCCCCAGAAGCGAAGTTTGTGGCAACTTTTATTTTGACGGTGGTGGCCTTGGGATTGGCGGGGTACACCTCAGCTTGGTTGTCGCAAGCCCCACGTCTGCGGGCTGTTATTCGGGTAATTATGGGTGGCGCTTTAGCCATGCTGATTACCGGCGCTGTCGGTCACTTGGTGGGATTATCGTTGTAGGTCTGGCTCTTATAGAACTAAAACCCAGACCTATCTGAGAGTTTACTGATACAAGTAAATCCAAAATGGTGTTACCAGTAAGGAGGGTTCACTGGAGTGAATTGGAATCTCGCCCCGAAGATTTGGGAGAAACGTGCTGGTCTCAAGTGTGCAAGCAGTAAATAATCTTAGACACTAAGTGTTAGTTTTGGTGATTTTGTAGGAAAACCGGTCTCCGGCGCGTCCATTTTTCGTTTTTTTCGTTTTAAGGTATTGTTTGGGATATGCAAACCGCGCCAAAAAACGTCATCGCAGCTGATGACTTTGAAGAAATGCAAGATTTAAGTCGTTTCCTGGAACACGTTACAGAACCGGCGGCACTGCTTGGTCCCGATGGGCAGACTATACCTCTACCGGTGGAAGCATTTCGTGTTTTATGTGACGTGGTTGAGTTTATGAAACAGGGGAAAGCAGTTACTATTGCCCCAATCGACCAACGATTGACAACCCAGCAAGCAGCAGATTTCCTGGGAATCAGTCGCCCTACATTCGTTAAAATTCTTGAAAAAGGTGACATCCCATTCCAGCGTGCTGCCGGGGGACGGCATAGACGGGTTCTTTTGCGTGATGTACGTGACTATCAAGCAAGAATTAGTGTCGAAAGAGGTCGGGTCTTAGACGAACTCACGGCGCAAGCTGTATCGTTAGGGCTTTACGAAGAAACCGCGCAAACATATCGTGGTTCGTTGAAGCAGGCGAGGGCGGAACTTGAGGACACGCAATGACACGTTTCAGTGCGTTTTTAGATGCTTGTGCTTTAGTGCCAATCGCTCAAGCCGACACTCTCCTCCGCCTTGCCCAGGTTGGAATCTATCGCCCGTTATGGAGTGAAAAAGTTTTACAAGAAACTGTTAAAGCTATCGAAATAATTCACCCGGATATAGCGCGTTCAGGGGCAGCGGAGAAGCAAGTGAACCTGATGAAAGATTACTTCCTTGATGCGTGTGTCGAGGATTGGAAGCATCTGGTGGATAATGTTCATGTGCCAGATATTAATGATCGGCATATTGTCGCTGCCGCCTTTAAAGGGCGCGCCGATGTTATCGTGACTGCAAATATTAGAGATTTTCCGGAAAATGAATTGAGTAAGTTTGGTTTGTCGGCGCAAACACCTGATGAGTTTCTCCTAAATCAATTAGACTTAGCGCCTCAAACCGTTATGGAAGTATTGCGAAATCAGGCGCTGGCGGCAAAGAATCCTAAGTTAGAGCTCTCCGATTTATTGAATGCGCTAGAAAAATGTGGTGCATTGAATTTTGTTAGAGAAGCTTCAAGAATGCGATGGCGGGTGTGATTCAGGAGGCGGAGCGGTAATAATCTTACCGATTGCGCACCTGAGAAAATTGTCCCTGGAACATTAGTGTCCTTGAGGGCGATGGCGGAGGTAGGGGGATTCGAACCCCCGAGGGCTTGCACCCAACCCGCTTTCCAAGCGAGCGCCATAGGCCACTAGGCGATACCTCCAGGCACAAGTTTGAGTTTACCGAAATGCCCTAGCTAATGTCGATTCTGGAAATGAGGAGTCGAACACAGACCGGCAATAGGGAGTATCGCTAGTCTTACCAAAGCGCCCCCACGTCCTCGACACTTTCCTGGTTACCCCCGCACTGACCGCACCGTTTTCAGTTAGCGTCCTCCTAAGCTAAACTGAGAGAGATCCTTCACGCGGCGATATCACTCGAACCTCCCCAGGACCGGAAGGTAGCAAGGATAAGGGTGCGCTATCGGGTGCGTGAAGGGTCTTTTGATTATTTATTATTCTCAGCTATCTCGATATTGCTCCCCACTGGGGCGCTGCCTTTAGTACAGTAGAGCCGTGAGCATCGCACTGTATCGCCGTTACCGGCCAGACACTTTCCAAGACGTGATTGGGCAAGACCACGTGGTCAAACCGTTAATGGCGGCGCTGCGTTCCGGACGAGTCAGCCATGCCTATCTTTTCTCCGGTCCGCGCGGATGCGGGAAAACCACTTCCGCGAGAATCATGGCACGCTGTCTGAACTGCGCAGAAGGACCAACCGATACTCCCTGCGGAAAATGCGAATCCTGTAAAGATTTAGCAACCGGAGGCTCCGGCTCACTAGACGTGGTAGAAATTGATGCTGCCAGCCATAATGGGGTAGATGATGCGCGAGAACTGCGGGAGCGGGCAGGCTTCGCGCCGGTGCGCGACCGTTTCAAGATTTTTATCCTAGATGAAGCCCATATGGTCACCCAGCAGGGATTTAACGCCCTGCTGAAAATCGTAGAAGAACCCCCCGAACACGTAAAGTTCATTTTCGCGACCACCGAACCCGATAAAGTAATCGGCACTATTCGCTCCCGCACCCACCACTATCCATTCCGGCTGGTACCTCCAGAAGTAATGGAAAAATATATGGAGAAACTCTGCCAGGCAGAAAACATAGAACCCGCTGCGGGGGTGTTGCAGTTAGTGATGAGGGCGGGTGCAGGTTCGGTGCGTGACTCGCTGTCAGTATTGGATCAGTTAATGGCGGGCGCAGAGGACGGAAAGCTCGCTTACGGTACTGCTTCCGCGCTGCTCGGATACACAGATAGCGCGATTTTAGAGCGTTCTGTTGATGCGATTATTGACCGTGACGGAGCCGCCCTATTTGAAGTAATCGCCAAAATGGTTGAGGGCGGGCATGAACCCCGCCGCTACCTGGAAGATTTGCTGCTGCGTTTGCGTGATTTGTTAGTGCTATCGGTGTCTTCGGTTGAGGACGCGCAGGTTGCATTAGCGGGAACTCCCCGAGATCAATTGAAAGTGATGAGCGCCCAGGCTGAGCGTTGGGGAACTGCCGGGATTTCCCGTGCCAGCGACCTGACCAATACTGCTTTAACAGAGCTTACAGGGGCAACGGCTCCTCGCATTCAGGTTGAGTTACTGGCCGCTAGGCTATTATTGCCTCCGCCAGCTGAACAGGTAACTAGCGGTGTTAATGCGGGTAAAAGCCCTGGAAATCCTAAATCCCTCAGTGGAGCAGAGGCGGCTATGGCGGCTCTACATCGCGCGTCACGTCCTCGGTCAAATCCCGCCCCAGCGGCACCGCTCGCCAGCGCCCCGCCCAGGCACAGCTCCCCGGATTTGTCTGTCGGGCAAGTTGATGAGATTAAAACTGCTGAGGTAGCTGCTGCCCCCACTAATAGCGGGGAAACGCCAGAGTTATCTGCACCTCGTCCTCCGCTTAAAAAGGCAGAAGAAAAATCTTTATCCGATGGCGGATATCAACACGCAGGGGATACCTCCGCTACTTTGACGCCAATAAAATCGCCGGTATCAAAGAGGGCAGCGGTAGCTAAGGGGGAACAGTATTGGCAGG
>NZ_RPZY01000039.1:0-30235 GCF_008661855.1 Varibaculum sp. | reverse complement strand
TATCCCCACAGCTCACCTAGAGGTTATCCACGGCGCAGGGCACCAGTGGCACGCCACCCATCCTCCGCTATTCCCCGGTTATCTCACGACCCATTTAACCCGCTAAACCCCGACAAGAATAATATCGTCGATAAATTCAAGTAAGTAGTAAAACTTCTTACTCGCTGTAGTTGCGATACCCTCCTGCGTCCCTCGCGGGATTCAGCAGTCCCTGTGCGGGAGGCTCTTACCTCGCTCAAGACTTTGTGGCACAAATAAGGTGCGCTTTTTGACGATAATAAAAGAAGTTAAGGTATTCGCAAATAATGTGAAATCAATGCGAAATCTAAAAAGGGCATAACGTAAGTCGATGTCTTACCAATCAGGAGGTAACTCACTAAATATCCTTAAATATGGAGGAAGTGTCGTTGCGGATATAATCGGGATAAAGAGTTGTGTAGACATGGCTAAACAGGCGTTCTAGATGGCGGGACCTACAGGAAGATATTCAAATGGTGAAACTAATAATTGAGTTTATTTTGTTTGGATGTTTAGCGGTGTTTTTCTGCTTTGTTTCTTGGGTTGAAATGCCTAATGCTAAAGATAAAAAAACTGGACGAAAACGTACTTTATATCAACGTTTACGTTTAGCTAATAGGCAACTACGCTTGCAGCTTTTCCTGGGAATTGCAGCGGCAGTAGTTGCGGTATTAGCTGCACTTCAGCTACTAGGTGTTATACCCTACCTCGACATTGTTTAGGTCACGTATATTAGCAAAAGATAATAAGTTTGTTGTAGGTTTGACTGATAGTTTTTTCTGTATGTTAGGTCGTTAGTATTACTGCTGGCATGAATACGTTTAATACGGAACTATGAAACGTGAAACTATTCTGCTTCAATGTCTCGGATTCACGCGCGAAAGCACCACTTACAATCGAACTAACACCCCTGAAAATCTAGTCGCTAATGGAGCTAAGCCCCATCTAAACCCTTGTTTGATTGAAAGCATAAATATCAATTTCAGAAAGGAAGTAAAGGAAATCTAATAAAACGTTACGGAGGTTTTCTCGTGGGCGGGTTTCATGTTCTAACCCCCAAGTATTGAACTAGCTAACAGAACTTAACAATTCCCCCCGGCGCGCCGGTGGGGCGCTAGAAACCGAGCAATAGAAGCCTCCAGCAGCGGGGAACAAGGCATACTACACCTGTTTACGGACTAGCGTAATCGTTCTATCCGCTTTTGCAGCGACGGAAGGATCATGGGTGACTAGCATGAGGGCGCAGTTACGCTGGCGAACTTGGGTAAGCAGTAGCTCCATGGCTTCTTCGCGTAACTCTGTATCGAGTGCGCCAGTGGGTTCATCTGCCAGTATCAGCTTGGGGTTATTGATGAGGGCACGCGCGAGTGCTGTCCGTTGGCGTTCACCTCCAGATAGCTGTTCTGCCATTCGAGATTCTTCCACGTCGAGTTCACTTAATAGTCGTGACGCTTCATCGTGAACGGTCGAATCGTTCTTGTCCCAAAGTAAGCGTGGCAACATAACATTATCGAGTGCGGTGTATCCGCTCATGAGTTCACCGTTTTGAAACACGACACCAATTGTGGTTGAGCGCAAACGTGCTAGCTGATCAAATTTAAGATTATTGACGTTCGTGCCATCAACTAGAACACTTCCGTCCAGCGGACGGTTCATGCCAAGGATTGTGGACAGGAGGGTGGTCTTACCAACACCAGAACGCCCCATAATTGCCACGGTCTCTCCCGCATCAATCTCAAGATTGAGCGCAGTAAACAGCGGGTTTTTATAACCACACGAGAGATTACGACATTCTAGTATGCTCATTTTAGCTCTTTCCCGGAAGCCAACTAGCGGCTTCTTTCTTAACTAGGACGTACATGAGAATTGCTTGGGTAAGAATAAAAACTAGGTAAATGATTCCCATACTGATTATGAACATCCAGGGGAAGAATTCACCAAACTTAAAAAAGAACTGGCTCGCGAGAAAGATGCCGATCCCTATGGAGGCTATTCCTGTCACCGAATTAACTACTGTGTTACGCATCGCCATGGTTCGGGCAATAACAGCAGATTTTCCAGTCAATGATGCAATAGAAGCGAATTCTCTGGCACGAGCGGTCGTTTCCCGCGCGTATTGCATCCATATTGAGGTCATTGCATATATGAAACCAAGCACAGTAAATAACGTCAACCAGGTTGCCTGCTGTCTATAGGTCTCCGCTATCGCCCTTTCGCTCTCTCCATCAATAATTGACAGAGGGGTTATAGCGGTATCGAACTTAATTCCCTGGATTTGTGATAGCAAATCCTCTTCTTGCTCAGAAATCGTATAAATCCAGACCCACCGAGAGGATAACGATATTTCATCGAGTTGCGCACCATATTCGGGAACTAATCTATGCTGGACATAGTCTTGAAGATGATTCGGGTTCACCTGCCCTGCACTTATTTCTGCAACGCCTTGATTATAGGTCGCTACATAAACAGCCAGTTTAGGGTCATGAGAAGCAATCTTAGATGCCGCATTGGCTAAACATGACGCGTAATCTCCAGAACAAGTGAGTGATGTCTTCACAACTTGGATACCTTCCGGAGGTCTGGGTGGAGGATCTTGAGCTCCCGTGATGATTCCAAACAAAGCTACGAGAATAACTCCGACAGCAACGAAACCTCCTGCCAAAGCACCAGTTCGAGAAGCTTCATAGGGATGGTTAATTATCCAGCGAAAAAATACGCCAGTTCGCAGATTTATACCTCGTTTTTTCGTTACAAAATTCGTCACGACAGTGCACAGAACTGCGAGAGTTGAATGTAACCCCAAAATCACCAAGAAAACTGTAAGCAGGATTAAAGGAATCACAAGGATATCGGGAATATTCAACCAGAACACCCCCATGACAGTTGCAATAACAATTCCAAGCCCGAAAAGCAAAAGCCTCGTTCCCGTACCGAAAGACCAACGCATACCGGAGTGGGTGCGGGTTTGGCGCAATTTTGGCCAGGCTAAGTAAGAAAAGGTGATACTTGTTGCTAGTGCAAGATATGCGATTAATCTTAAGGACGCATCAAGATAGATACCGGAGTGAAGCCGAAAACCCGTGAAAGGTAAACGCACATATCCCATCACCAGAACAAAGATTAGTAACGCAGCTAGACTAACCCCCAGCAAATACGGTTTATAGAGGTAGGTAACCGAGTGCCTAATGAGTTGACGACGCGGAGCACCGATACTCTCGAGCACGAACCGTTCTCCAGCAAGTAACTCCGCTACTGATTCACGTGTAGCCCGAAGGTTGAGGATAAGGGGGAAAATAAAAATTAAAAGAGCCACCGGTAATAAGTACTGTGACCATTGCTCATAGTTTACATCTCCAAAAATGGCACCTTTACGGGTATCTTTGGCAAAACCGGAGGAGAAAAACACGCCCTCTTCATTTCGTGCCAAATCAATAAAAGCTTTCCCATTGCTCGGTCGATAATAGACGACAATTTCGCCATCTAGAATCACCGTGTCATCAATTACCGCTTGAATCGACCCAAACTGGCGCTCCAAAATATCTGAATATTGTTTCGCAGCCCTAGAGACCGCTATTGTCCCGGGCTCGAGCCATTTTGTTAATCCTACAGGCAACTCACTGTCACCACTCAGCGGTTCAAGCTCCAATACCCCTACAAGGTGAGAATCAATATAAGTATTATCCACTCGATAAGCAAAGCTCGCGTTCTCCTCATCGGAGATATATACCGGTGAACGCGAGTTTGCTATCGTTCCTCTTGAATCGAGCTCAGCATAAATCGCCGCTAAGGCGAAAAAACACATAACCACAAAGAATGATGTGAGGCCTACAGCGACCCGCTGAATCCGGTGTGGATATGACATTTATACTCCGAGAACTAGAAAATCCAAGCTCCGCACTATTCTCACTTCTTTCTGTATAAGAGTTGATAGTAATTTCTAAGATTGCGAGAAAGTTACATACCTAAGAAAAGCCTGTCGCCTCACACCCCTATCCTAATAGACATGCCCTCTATCACGTCACGGTTTCCCCAGGATTATTTAGGGTGCTGAGCGATTCACGGGAGTTTTCTAAGTCAAATTATTGACCCCTAAACTTTGAGCAGCCAGAAAAATAATGGGTTACAAACTCAAAATAACAAAGTAGACTGAAAATAACTACACAAAAAGGGAGATTCGTAATGAAAACAGCAACATCAAATGTTAATTTTAAGCTCGATACTGATGTAAAAGAGTCGATGGAAGATGCTTGTAAAGCTATGGGGTTGACTCTTACCGCCGCCTTTACGATTTTTGCAAAAAAAGTTGGGACTGAACGACGTATCCCCTTCGAAGTGGCGGCGCCAATGTCCGATTACGCTCACGCTTTACATCGAGATTCAACAGCCTACCGCGCGGGACAGCTCGATACCGTTAGCCTAGAAGAAATGATGGCTCGCTATGGTATGGAAAATTGATTTTACCCGGCGCGCAGAAAAGGCTCTCAGCAAGATTGACAACACCGCCGCGAAGCGCATCCTAAAAGAACTCCATACTGTCAGCCAGCTAGATAACCCCCGCTCAAAAGGTAAAGCCCTAAAAGGCGAACTAACCGGCTACTGGCGTTACCGCGTGGGAAACTACCGGGTTATTTGCGACATCGTAGATTCAGAGCTACTAATCCTAGCGATTGATTTAGGACACCGCCGCGATATCTATGAACGATGAAAAGCTAAAGTAAGTTACACTGACAAAGCCTCTTCCAATCAGCATCACCGGCGATTATCTTCCAGCGAGGTTCTACCGTCCCACCCAAGGCAAAACAGGCGAAGAAGGCTTTTTAATCTTTGAGTCACGAACTAAGATAGCAGTATGACAATCACGACCAATCCGGTTACAGCGAGTGCTCCATCCCTAGAGCGGCTTCGTGCTGTCAAGGGGGACGTACGTGATGTCATTAAGCGCCATAAAGGCACTGGAAAATACTGGGTTTTTGGTTCGGTTGCCAGGGGCGAAGCAACCAGAGATTCAGATTACGACTTGTTGGTGGAGTTCCTTCCGGGTGCAAGCTACTTCAACTTGGCAGCTTTAGAAATTGAGTTAAGCAAGATGCTGCACAACCCGGTTGAGATTATGCCGATCTCTTCTCAAGGGTACGTGGCAGAGCACGCACGTTCCCAGGCAATCGCGGTAAATCATGGCTCCAACTCCTGATCCAAAAGTTGTGGTTAAAGCGCTTGGCGAGCTCGCTGCGATGGTAAAGCAAGTCATGCACGTTAGTAACCCTCGACCGGGAACGCTCAGCAATGATGATATCTTAGCTATTAATTTCACGCAAAATTAATGCTATTGTAGGTACATAGTAGTAGCAATTGCATGGAAAGAGGGTGCTTCTGGTGGCTAACATATCCTTCCGAACTGATGACCAGACGAAAAGTCAGGCCGCGGAGCTGTTCCGCGACCTGGGGTTAGATATGAGCACTGCAATTAACATATTTCTGAGGCAGTCGATTGCCAGCAACGGTATTCCGTTCACGCCGCGCCGGGAAAATTCAGCCAACCTACTGGCTCGTGCTGAAGCCGAATCCCGCACCGGAGCTTCCTTTGATAGTGTAGCTGAGCTAATGGCAGATCTTAATGAAGCTGACTAGAGTCTTTCGCACCTCTCAGTTCAAACGCGACGCGAAGGCACTGTTCAAAAAGCATTACAATCCGTCGAAGTTGGCACGCGCAGTTGCAGCCCTATTGGCTCAGAATCGCGACGAGTTACGAACCCGGTATCGCGACCACGCGTTGCAAGGTCAGTGGAAAGGATACCGCGAAATTCACCTCGAGGGAGATTGGCTACTGATATACCGAGTTGAGAAAAGCGAGCTATTGTTGGTACTCACCCGAACCGGGTCTCACGATGACCTGTTTTAGAACCCGCTTTGCTTAGTGTTCATCTGAGTCAGTTGCAGTTCGTTTGAAGCGATAGCTAATAGCATAACAAGTAATGGCAAGCGCTAAGCTAGAAAAAACATTAGCAACACCAGCAATAATGCTAACCGCTCCGCAGAACAGTAGTATCGCGAAAACTCCACTACAACCCGCTAAGCAGCAACCAATAACCCAGTACAAATCGGGATTCTCGTACCACCGCATAACTGTTTCCCCCACTCTATTCGCCAGACCGCTTATGTTTCACATTGCACGCTGCTTCGATAACATCCCGGCCAGTTGCATAGCTTCGTCCGTCACCCCGCGAAATCATCTGTTCGGTTTCACGAATAGCTTCCAAACTTTCCGCATTCGGTCGCCGATAATCGAAAGATAGCGGAATGGACTCAGTGTTCACTATTTCAGTGAAAAATGCGCGGACGACCGACGACAAATCAAGACCGTAGTTCTCCACCACTTTCGCTGTTTCTTCTTTTAACCCACTATCGATTCTGACAGTTAAAGTACTAGCTCCCATCAACCCCTCCTTGACGTTTGCACATACATATTAAAATAATTGTTAGTGCCTATTCAAGAGTTTTCCCTTTCTACCTTGCCAATGGTTGATTAGCCACCGGTCATGGCTGGCTACAACTAGAGTTCCTGTCCACGCCTTCATGGCTTCTTCCAATGCTTGCATCGCCTGCAAATCCAGGTAGTTGGTGGGCTCATCAATTATTAGCAAAGAGGGCGAGGCAGCCAGCGCTAACGCAATCTGGGCTCGCCGCTGGTTTCCGGCTGAAAGTTTCGGGATAGGATTAGTCCACAGGGACGGATGGAGGACGCCTTTGCCGACCTCGCCAATACCATTTTCCCAAATGGGGCTAGTGAATCCGGGGTCGCCCTCCTGGGGAAGCTGCTGAGGAACCATTCCGACCTTCCGCTCACCGGTGATACTACCGCTATTTTGCGTGCCCTCGGGTGGCTGCCCGCGATAAATCCAAGTCAAAAGGGTAGTTTTTCCAGAACCGTTAGTACCAGTAATCAGCAGATGCTCACCATAAAACAAATCGAAACTGAGCGCCGCCAAGCGACCGGCAACTGCGGCATTACGTGCAGCTACCGCTACTCCGGTGCACGTAGCAGGTTGCTTAAACTTGAAAGTCAGCTCGTAGCTACGGGGTTTGCGTACTTCCTGGCCGCTAAGGCGTTCACCTCTTTTATCGTCATTTCGCATTCGCCGCTGCGCGGTAGCAGCGGCGCGATCTGCAAAAAACTTTTTGGCTTTACCCTCAGCGCTAGCCAGGCGCACTCCCCCGCGAGCTATCTTGCTAGCTTCCTGACGGTGTTTTCTCAATAACCGTTTTTCGGCCTGCTGAGCTATATGTAAGTCACGGTGCTTACGGCGAGCATTTGTTTTCTCGGTTAAGTATTTCGAGTAAGTACCGGCGCAGCGATAAAGACCGGTTACCTGAGTGCTACCAGTAGCTTTAGCGAGTTCATTCCATACTTCTGCGTCCATATCGTAAATAACCGTGGCAGTATCCTCGATAAATGCTCGGTCGTGACTCGACATCAAAACTGCGCCTGTCCAGTTCTTCACGGTTTCTACTAGAAAACTGATGGCATCCTCGTCTAAATGATTGGTGGGTTCATCCAAAATCAACACCTGGGGCTTCATAATTAGCGTCGCCGCCAGTTGCAGGCGCCCCCGCTCCCCCGGGGAGATACTGCTTAGACTGCGCTCACCTCCTGCCCCGGTGAGCTCCCTCAATCCCAGCCTCGCTAAAACTTCAGTGACCCGCGTCTGAAGCGACCAAATATCAAAACCGCTCATTAAGGAAAGCAGCTGGTCATAGCGGCGCTCCGCCTGGACATTGCCCACACCTTTACCAAGTTCAGCCGTTGCATCTTCAAACTGGGTAGCGATATTTCGCAGAGGACGCAACGCGCAGTCCAGGTAATCTCTGGCGCTGCCCCGAAAATGTTCAATCGCCGGCACCTGGAAGAACTCACTATTTGCTCCCTCGATTTTGACCTTGCCTTGTTCTGGCAAGAGAATCTGGGAGGCAATCCGAAGTAGGGTGGTTTTCCCGCAACCATTTCGACCAATTAGAAAGGCACGCTCCCCCTCCCCTACCTGCAAACTGATGTTTTCGAGCAGCGGTTTAGAGGAGTAGGAAAAAGAAATATTTTCGAGACTGATGACAGACATAATAATCTCCAGGACGCAACGATTAGGGGCAGCGTCTCAGCTGAGCTGAGCAGAGATTACAAAGTCATCGGAAGATAGCTCCTTGCTGCAATATTGGGTAAAGAACCGGCGTGTTACCTGCTTCGATTTTACCCAACTCCTTGCCGATTAGCTATAACTTCGCGCTCAAATTGACATGAGGCGCCACGTAGCTTACCCAAACCTGAATCCCATAGGACGCCCCCGCCTGCTCTAGCACTCCCTACTCGGTTTCAAAATATCTATGAATGGGCGGTAGGGGCAGCTCACCGTTCTTAGCTCCCACCCTGCCTTAAAACCGGATTTTCACCCTTTTGGGTGTAAACAAGCTCATAGCTTCTCGCTATCTTGATAATACGGGCTTTCTTAAGTAGCTAGACCGGAGATATAAAAAGCGACCTATTTTCCAAGGAGTTATCATGACTGGCCAACCAATTCCTCCGAATATGAACGCATCTGGCGCGAACCTTAGCGCCTCTAACCCAGCAAATATGCCCCCCGTAAACTGTTACGTACCCCCAGCCCCGGCGGTCGTTGTAAAGAAGAAGATGGCGTTTATAGCTTTAGGATTGACTATTGCGGCCTCTATCTTGATAATCCTGGGCTATGTTCTAGCAGCTAAAATGGGAGCTAGCGCCATCTCCAACCTCGATTTCTCCGCAGCTCAGGCTGCCGACACCAAACGAATACTGTTCTTGGCGGTGGCTTCTATCCTCAACCTGGTGGCATTCATTCTGGGATTAATCGCCCTGATTAAATCCCGCCCCAAGACCATGCCGCTAATCGTTTTCTTGGTAGTGATATTTCTACCCTCTATCGCTATGGCGATTGGCAACGCGATTCAAAACAGCATTATCTCCTGAAACTTGCGAGTATTTTCCCTGTTAAACTCATAAAACAGGGAAAATGGAATAGCAGTTTTATTCATTTCGATAAGGAAAAATACCATGGGATTATTTCAAGCAGTTTCCGGGGCTATTGGTGGCGCGCTACAAGATCAATGGCTAGATGCTATTAGCGCTCAAGATATGGGCGAAGGCATCGTATTTGTGCGCGGGCAGCAAATACGAGGTAATAACACCGGCACTGGGGCAATCATTTCTGATGGCTCTAAAATCTTGGTTTACGACAAGCAAGCTATGCTGATTACCGACTCCGGCAAAATTGTTGATGTTTCAACTGAACCGGGGGCTTACACCTACAGTTCCAGCACTGCGCCCTCTATATTTACGGGTGATTTTAAGGGCGCATTAAAAGACACCTGGGAACGGTTTAAGTTCGGGGGCGCGCCCTCGGGGCAACAAAAAGCATTTTTTGTAAACCTTCAGGAAATCAAGGGCATTAAATTTGGCACCCCGAATGCGGTTCAATATTTCGATAATTTTTATAATGCAGAACTATTTTTAAGGGCGCATGGAACCTATTCTATCCGGATAGTTGATCCCATTAAGTTTTATATGGAAGCTATCCCTCGGGATGCTGAACGGGTACATATTGACGATATTAAGGAACAGTATCAAGCAGAATTCCTGGAAGCTTTTTCCGTAGCCCTAAATAAAATGAGTTTGGACGGGATTCGCATCTCTCAGGTGCAATCTCATATGACCGAATTATCACGCTATATGCGTAGCGTTCTTGACGAAGAATGGGCAGACCAGCGTGGTATTGAGGTGCAAGCCGTAGGTATCGCCTCTATCTCCTACGATGAGCAGTCGCGCAAGATGATTGATATGCGCAACCAGGGCGCTATGCTGCAAGACCCCTCTATCCGCGAAGGGTTTGTACAAGGCGCGGTCGGTACCGGTATTCAAAATGCTGGTTCTAATCCTGCCGGTGCTGGTATGGCAATGATGGGGGTAGGCATGGGCATGAACGCGGCCGGAGGTTTTATGCAGGCCGCCTCCGCCTCTAATCAATCCCAAATGGCTTCCCAGGAAAAGTTCAATCAGCAATCCAGCGCAGCTAATAGTTTTACCGGGGGAAATAACACTGGCAATGCTTGGGATTGCCAGTGCGGAGCCAAAAACAGTGGCAAGTTTTGTTCTAACTGCGGTCAACCCCAGCCAGCCGCCCCTACTCCCGGGGGATTCTGTTCTAACTGTGGTAACCGGTTAGGCGACCCGAAACCGAAATTCTGTCCTCAATGCGGTAATCCGGTTGCTTAACTCAGCTGGGTCTGGGGGCTTGGAAAAAGCACCCAGACCCAGCTTTAACTGCTGGCAACCAGGATTTATAGGCGTTAAAACAATGGAAGGAGATAAGTCGTGAGCGATGTGCAATTAAAATGTCCGGCTTGTGGGGCTCCCATCAATTTTGATGTGCCCAGTGGCAGAATGAAATGCAACTATTGCAGCGCCACCTTTTCTGTTCAGGAAGTAAACCAGTTTAACGGCATCAACGCCGCTAATCAGGAGCTTGAAAGTGCGCGTCAAGCCCAAAAAACTAATAATCAAAGCGAAACCGAACTTAATGCTGCGGGCGGCGGCGCAGAAAATATCGACACCTCCAGCCCGCAAACCACTTCCTCTTTACCGCCTGAGACACCAGGATGGGTTGAACCTGACCCGACCTATCTTGATGAAGCTACCGGGGAAAAAATGGCGCAGTTCGAGTGCGGTTCCTGTGGGGGTGAAATCATTGGACCAGCCGATATGGTCAGTACCAAATGCCCCTGGTGTAACAATAACTTCGTGGCTACCGGGCAGCTTACCCGCACTCGGGTTCCCGATAGGATGATTCCTTTTGGAATGACCAAGGAGCAGGCTTTGGCAGCTTTTAAACAGCAAGCTGCCGGCTTAAAGCTGATTCCTAACGCATTCAAGCAGGTTAGCGTTAATGACATTCAGGGGGTTTATGTCCCCTATTGGCTCTACGATGCGTCCGTTGCGGGAGCGGCAACTTTTGAATGTGAACGCACCAGCAGCTGGTCAGATTCGGACTACACCTATACCGAGCATGATGTTTATAGCGTTTCTCGCAATGCCAATGTCGCCTACCTGGATGTCCCGGTTTCTGGAACCAGTAAGGTAACGGCGGAGCTTACAGAAGCTATAGAGCCTTTTGATTACTCGACTTCGGTAGCATTTTCCCCCGCCTATTTGACAGGATTCGTGACCAATAAATATGACGTTGAGGCAGAGACAGCTAATCCGAGAGCATTGGAGCGTATGCGAAAATCTGCCGAAGATGTTCTTCGGAACTCGGTTAGCGGTTATGACAGCATCCAGATGACCAGCTCAAATATCGAACCCAGCTTCGGGGAACTCGAATATGTATTTTTACCATTGTGGCTGCTAAATGTCAGTTTCGCCGGTCAGAACTACAACTACGCCATGAATGGACAAACCGGCAAATTCGTGGGTACTTTCCCGGTTTCTAAAGCAAAATACTGGGGCGGTCTATTAGGGATTGCAACTGCTCTAACCGTGGCATTGGGTGCGGTTTTTATTCCTTTCCTAGCACCTTGGTTACTCAATTAGGGGGCGAATGATGAAAAATATAAAAAAAGTTTTTTACACTCTATTGGCGGCATCTTTATTAGCTTTTCCCATCACCCTCAGCGTGAGCGCACCCGCTTTAGCCAGTGAAGCTACTGGAGCCCACAGTGTGCTAGCAGCTCACTCTACGTGGCATTCAAGTACCCCGGCTAGCGCCGAGGGTTTCACTGACATCACCGAGTTCCCCTCCGGACAAGAGGTTCCCTATGTGGGCGGTCAAAAAGATGTTGATTCCGCCGCCCCCTTTATTCGTGATCACGCTAAAATTTTTAGCCAAGATAACTATCCTGAATGGGAAAAGCAGCTTCGCGCCCTCGCCACTAAATACGGTATTGCTCCCTATGTGGTGACGGTAAACAGTTTCCAGCACTCATCCCCCGAACAGTGGGGAGCCAACTATTACGCTGCCAATCAGCTTGGGTTAAACCAGAAAACCGCAGATGGGGTAATTATGGTAATTAACCCAACTACCCGGGATTTATGGTTTTTGGGGCATGGTAAGGGCGAGGAAGCATTTACCCCCTACGGGATAGATAAACTCTACGATCACGTTAAGAAGCCTCTTGGCGACGATGATTGGGACGAGGGTTTTCAGGTGTATCTGCGTGAAATCAGCGATTATTTACAGCAGTGGAAAGCTGGCACTCCTTACAGTAAGGATCACCCGATTCCCCACCGGATGACTTTAAAATCTACTTTGGCGGGAGCCGGGGGTGCGGCCGGGATTGGTGTCATTAGCGGATTGTCGATTATGGGTTCTCTTAAACGTAAACACCATAGCGCCCAGCTTCAGGCTGGGGCTGCCAACTATATTGTCCCTGGCTCTAATCAAATCACCGGGAGTAATGAAGTATTCGTCAGGTCTTATACCACCCAGGTAGCAATTCCGAAGAGTGACGACAGTTCTTCTTCTAGCGGTTCTTATAGTTCGGGGGGCACTTCCTATAGTTCCGGAGGAGGAAAGTTCTAAAGGCTGGCTGCGCTATTTCACTTCCACGAAGGGCGCAGCCAGTTTTATTTAGAGGAGCTACTGCCAGGCATTTTGCTTTTATCTAACTTGAGCTGTTTGCACCGATAGAAATTCCTGACCTATGAAAACTAGAGGGCTAGTTTTGGTAAACTTTGCGTAAATAGGAACAGTAACTCTCTCCATTGATGAGGGGCTCTGGAGGAAATACCGTGAAGCGGATAACTATTGTTGAGGATCAAACTATTTTGCTGGATTCTTTGGCATCAGCCATTGATTCCGAAGCAGATTTTATGGTGGTGGATAAACTCACTAATGCCGCCGATATTCACCGCTCTTTACGTTTACATCCTGCGGATTTGGTTTTAATGGATGTGGTTACCGAGAACTCTTCCGGTTTGAAGGAATCCGCAAAGCTGAAAGCAGAACACCCTAACCTAAAAGTGGTGGTATTTACGGCCATGCCTGATGCTTCTTTCCTTAAAGAAGCTAAGGCAGCCAAAGTTGATGCTTTTACCTATAAAAATATCTCGACCTCGGATTTGCTCTCTCTTTTACGGGCGAGCGCTGAAGGTGAGAGCCATTTCCCGGATTCTTTATCTAGTCCTGGTTTTGGAGCTAACCAGTTTAATGAACGCGAAATGCAGGTATTACGTTTGGTTTGCGCCGGGTATCCCCGTAAAGAAATCGCTAAGAAAATGTTTTTAAGTGAAAATACCATAAAGTCGTATATTTCCCAGCTATTAACAAAAAGCGGTTATACTTCGGTAGCTCGACTGGCTTTGTGGGCAGTTTCCAACGGCTATGTGGCGTTCCAAGAAAATCGGTCTAATCCCCATTGTAATCAGTAAGTTTTTTCCCATGACTCCCCCCCCCCGTTTCTAATTCCGCTCCCAACAGATTCCCCAGTTCTCCGGCGGTAGAATCTGTTGGTAGAACCTGGAAACAAGACTGGCTAGCCCATCTGCTTTTCTCCCTGGTTTTGACCTTAGCCGCTTTAGCGCTGTTCTTGATTCCTTTCGGTACCTCTGTTCACGCAAATAACGTTATCGCCGTACCCAATGGTTTTGATTCCCGCCTCAATGATTATTTTGTCAGTCAAGGCTTACGCATCGAAGCTCATAGTGAATGGTCACTATTGAAACAGATACGAAGCGGAGTTAACTATGTGATTACCAATGAGACGATGGCTAATGCTGCCAAAAAATCAGAACCGGATGCCTCATTTATTCCCCTCTACCCTTACTCGATAGTTTTAACAGCTAAAACTGCAAAAGTTAGTGCCATACAAAATCTGCATGACCTTACCCGTAATCCGGATAAAATCTATTTGGATCAATCAGTGGGACGGCTAGACATTATGAGCGCCCTAGCCCTTTCTTTTAATCCCCAGATTCCCGGTTCCCAAACTTTTTCTGCTCCCCAAGCCAAGCAGCTCTTGCAGGAAATTCGCCAACAAGGACGACTTCTTACCGGATCGTCGCTGCCGGAGCTGAAAAAGGCGATAGATAACGGATATTTTTGCTTAACCACTGATGCTCGCAGCATTCAGGCAGCTGCTGATTCATCGGGGCTATACTATGGCAGTTTTCCCACCGTAACTTTTCAGGAGGGGGTGTGGCAGCGCCATTCTTTTGACCGTAACCAAAACCAGCAGTTAGCACCTCCACCTGCCGATTTATTCAGTTATGTTAATTATCCTTCGCTCTCTCCCTCTTTTTTACAGCAGATTAACGCCAGACCAGTCAGCAACCTGGCCGAGTTTGAACGCTTCACCTGGAATCAAAGTCTTTCAAACGACAGTTATCAAGGCTCTTGGGAATGGAAAAACACTAACGAATCCTACGAGGTGGGAGCATTTATTTGCCTACTGTGTTTGCTGAGTTTTTGGGCGGGATGGCGCTTTTGGACAACCGTGTCCCCCTATGTACGCTGGGCAGTACTGATTCAGGCTGCCTTGCTTAGCTTTTGGATTTTAGCGCGCATAATAAAGCATTCCTTACCGGGAGTCTATGAACGTTACGCCTGGTATTACTATTATGTTCCCATCTATGGGACTATGATGATTCTATTTTTCGTGATTTCTCATTCCACTAGACCTCTCCCTCCCGCCTACCGCAGCTTGCGCACCTTGGTGATAACGATGGGAACCGGTTTGATGTTGCTGGTTTTCACTAACGATTTCCATCATCTTCTACTACGCTTCGGAAAAGGAGAATCCGGGGTTGATTACCAATATGGACCGGTATATTACCTCTACTACCTGGCAGTATTACTGGTCTTTGCGATAATAGTCTACGTAACTATATGGAGTTTTAAGGGCAATCGGATACGCCCCCTATTAGCTTTGGGGGCACTTTTTTCTTTCATTTTGCTTTACTCTATTGCCTACACCGTTCGTGCCCCGCTGGTTAGAGCTACCGAAACGGTACAGATTTATTGCATCTATTTCCTATTAGCTTGGGAAATACTATTTTTTATTGGGGTGATTCCCCAAAATCGGGGCTATACTCGCTTCTTTAATAAAGCTAAACTTCCCATTGAAATAGTTGATCGTGATTGGAATCCGCGTTTTTCTACCGCTATCCCCCTGTCTCTTAATACTTCGATTAAAAACCGTTTGAAAACTACCAATAAACCTTTACTATTAACCGACACTTCCGGCACTTTTCCCCGCACTCTCTACTGTCAAACTCGTCCTATCAACGCCGGTCACGTGATTTGGGAAACCGATGTCACCGCGGTAAACGAGTTAGAGAAAATGCTCGCTGCCATTCGCAAACAGGAAGCTCACCAAACAAAACTGCTATCCAGCGAATACGAGGCGCTTTTACAGATGGAGGAATCCTCTTACGCCCCGCAACTATATGACCGACTAGACTTACTGATGGATAGCGCTTTGGACAGAGTTCAAAAGAATACCGCTCACTTAAGCTGCCATTTAGACAAGGGGGAGCTAGCACAGCTTTTGCGGAGCATTAAACTAGATCTCGGTTACGCTAAACGAGCGGGAATGCTCACCCTGTCCCAATTTCAAAGCGAAGAATTAGCGGTTAATGTTTTAACCACTTTGTTAAGCCAATCGTGCACCGATTTTTCGTATGCGAATGCTCTCGCAGGATTGAGCGGACCGACCACTGGAACTATTCGCTCCGAAGTGGCACTGCACTGTTTAGAGGGATTACACCGGATATTAGGCTGCCTGTTGAGCCTTTCAAAAGTTGCGATATTCATTAATCTTGCAGTCAGCGACCAGGGCTATCAGGCTCATATGAACTGTATCTTTGATATTCCTACAGCCCAACTGCAAATTCTACAGCCTTTGCTTTCCTGGTCAGGGGCGAAATCAAAACTCATTATTGAGGACGGTCAGGTTAATCTGCAGATGAGTTTTCTAGCTACCGATTCCTCCGGGGAAAATGACGGAGCCGAAGCTGCCTCAAACCCGCTACCCTCGCTAGATAGCGCCCCACAAAGCAGCTTTAATCCTGTTAATTCCCTATCTGAGGACGCAGGAGAAGACGTAAGCGGAGGTCACCGTCAGTGAGCACTCTACTATTTAGTCTTTCTTTAGGGCAGTTAGCCACCGGAACAGCGCTGATGATTATTGGCTCTCTGGCTGCTTGTCTATTAACTATGAGTCAATGGTTTATCCATCGCCGCGCGATAGCCACCGGATTTTTAGTTAGCGTCACTATTCTCTTGTCCTTTTACACCTGGGCTTTTGCTATTACCATTATCCATTCTCAGGCGGGGATTTTTATTCTTAACGACCATCATTTTGGCTGGTTTGTGCTGGTATGCCTGGGTTTAGGAGCTATAGGAGTAGGACGAACTTACAGCTACACCCTACTTCCTTTGATGATAGCTTTACTTTTCCTATTACCTCCAGTAATAAATCTGGGCGGGGTCTGGGTAGTTTTAACGGCAGGAGCTTTTTCAACCTCGTGGCTGTGCGTCCAAGTGTGGCGGGAGTGGCAGCTACTGATGCACGATTTAAGCCCGTTCAGTGTTAAAGAAGCTCTTGACCGGCTGGAGCATGGAGTGTTGTTTTCTGATTCGCGTGGACATAACAAACTGGTCAATTTGCGAATGGAAAGACTGTTAAGCAGCTTAAACCTTAGCCCCCTAACTCGGTATGGAACTTTAGGGAAACAGCTGCGCCAACTGGCAACTGACAAAATAGTTATTGGAGATAGTTATTCCACGCCGGCTAAATCGGAAGCTGAAGTTTCTGAGAACACCAGTTTCCGCATAGATGATTCCCAAGGGAAAACGTGGATACTTAGACGCACACAAATCAGTGATAAGCATCGGTATTTTACTCAACTTATAGCTTTAGATGTTACGAACTATATGACTCTAAGTCAGAAGCTTTCCGATGAAATTAATGATTTGCAGGCTCGTCAAAAACGTCTTGCTAAGGAAACTGTTCGTCTAGAGAAGGCGCTTACCAGTAATCTGGTTTTACAGACTCGCTGTTCAATTCACGATGTGCTTTCTCAGCGTATCTCCTTCGTTCATCGTTTCTTAGAAGATGGGGTTGCAGACGGTGAACGTCTCTCTCAGCTGCAACGACTGCTTGCAAATTTACCTACCGATTTGACTCACAATCGCCAGCAGATACCGGCTTCGGTTTGGTTAAATTCCTTGCAAACCTTGGCCAGTGCCGTAAAACTAGATTTACAGATTGGGGGGCAGCTCCCAACTGACGAGCATAAAGCTCATTTGTTTTTACGGGTTTTACGAGAAGCTATTACGAATGTCCTTATTCATACGACCGCAACCGAAATGCAGGTAAATCTAGGTCAAGATGGGCAAAAGTTTTATCTGGAGATTTCTAATCCCGGAACAGTTTCTTCCCCGGTTAGTTACGGAACTGGTTTGAGTGGTTTGGAAGCTCGTCTGGAAGCAGCCGGTGGCTCTTTGCAGGTTCTAACCATTCCCATTTTCACCTTAAAGGCTTATCTCCCTAAACCCAGGTAGGCAGTTTCCTCCATTACTTTTTTCAATAGCGCGTTTGCTCTGAGCTGTGTTATTCGAGAGGTATTTTCACCCTTTTGGGCGTACCAATCAAGCTCAGAAAGCTGTTTCATGGTAGCTGTGGCAATCTATTTGACCTCAAGATAAAAGGAGTCGCCAAAATGAGGAAAATACTAACCTTGACCGGTAGCTGCCTACTTGCTTTGAGCCTGGCAGCTTGCGGAGCCAGTAATGCTGGCAGTGATAAGTCCCAAGCCCCTAGTAAAAAACCGGCTATCCAAACTGGAATTATCTCGACGAGTGAGGACACCGAGAAACCAGAGCTAAAGAATGAAGAAAAAGCAGTCGAAGATTCAAAAGCACTTGAGGAAAAGTGGAGAAAGACCGCCAAAGAGTTTGCAAAAACCGAGGATGTTCCCTCCAAAAAGACTTTCTATTTACCCTCGTTTGCTAGTTTTAAAAAAGAAAAAATGGAATCCTACTGGCATTCTGTTAATTACAACGATAAGTGGAAGACTGGCGACAAAGTAAAAGTAACGTTCTATTGCCAAACAAAGGAACCTACAACTACCCAGATTTTGATTTTCCCTCAAGGGGTAGACCGTAAAGGGCAGCTAACCAAATTTGGTTGCGGAGTTGATAAACCCGCAAAGGGCGAGTGGGAGTACACTCTCCCTAAGGACGCATCTAACCTGGTATTTTATCTAGAAAAACGACCAGTAGAGGGGTTCTTTATTCTGAATCAAACCAGAATCTAGTTCCTGGTTTAATTCCTATATTCCTGAAAACAATTAAGGGTGGGGTCGCTCTGTCTTTCAGAGCGACCCCACCCTTAAGCGACTTCCCAAAACAGCCACACTTTTACTATTTAGGATTCAAAAAGTTTTTGACCTATATAGTCTTCATTCTCGCCCATTCCTGGGGGTATCACCCACATACTGGTGGAAATATGCTGCAAATATTCGGTCATGGCATCCCCGGACATTTTGCGCAAAATCGGAATGAAATTGGTTTGTGGATTGCGCACATAGGCAATAAACATCAAACCGCCCTCAAGACGACCTAAACTGTCGGTGCCCTCCATATAGTTGTAGCCCCGACGCAGCATCCTCCGTCCTCCATTATTGTCCGGATGAACCACTGCCACATGGGAATCTTCTGCAATCATTAGCTTCCCATCTTGGTCTTTCTTCTTGAAGTCAGGAGGGGTGAACTCATGTCCTCCAGATTGCGGAGCGCCATGTAACTTGTCTCGCCCAATCGTGTCTTCTTGCTCCTGCAAAACTAATTCATCCCAAACTTCCATCATCTGTTTGATTTTGCGGGTACAAAGATACGATCCCCCCGCAAAATACTTTCCGCCGGAATCTTCCGGCTGAATCCACAAATGCTCATTTAGCTCGGCTTCTGCTTCCTCACCTTTAACGTTAGAGGTCCCATCCTTGAAACCAAACAGGTTACGGGGAGTTTTTTGTCCCGTCGAGGTAGAGGAGGTGCGCCCATAACCCAGCTGCGTCCAGCGAACACTGGCAGTTCCAAACGCCAAGCGGCTCAGGTTATGGATAGCGTGCATAGAAATCATGGGGTCTTCGGAGCAGGCCTGCACCACAATATCTCCATAACACTGATCCGGGTCGAGTTTTTCTGCCGCCATCCGGGGAATCCCACCCTTTAATGGTTTTGGCATTCTCTGTGCTATCCCAAACCTATCTTTACCGTCCTTGATAAAGAAAGATTCGCCAAAACCGATAGTGATGGTCAGCGCACCCGGTCCTAAATCGTAGGCTTCCCCAGTATCATCGGGAGGAGCCAATTTAGACTGTTTCGGATCATTAACCGGATTACCGTTCATCATTTTTTCGCTTGCCAGCGACCAGTCTTTCAGCAGTTGAATAACCAATTCGCGATTATCAGTAATCAAATCGTAAGCGGCCATCATCATCTGCTGCTGTTGCGGCGTAGTAATCCCTGATTGATGCTTTCCCCTAAATGGGTAAGAAATCTTCATAACATCTGAAGCTTCTTGACCGGCAGTTTTACCTGCTGATTTTCCGAAAGCATATCCTGCACCTGTCCCCAGCCCTAACCCGGCCAAGGTAGCGATACCTCCTCCTAGGAGGGCGTGTCGGCGCGAAATCTTCACGCCTTTATCATCGACTGCTGGATTGTCCCCCGAGGGGGCAGCACCAGGTGCTGCCCCCTCGGAACGCTCATTATCAGAGTGTTTATTCACTGAGTTCTCACCCTATTTCAGGATTGATTCGGTTAGTTTAGCTAAGGGAGCACGTAGCGCATTAACCTTATCTGACAGTTCTTTTTGCGCTTTAGTGTATTTTTCTGGGGTTTTATCTAAACCGATAGCGGCAGTTGCAATCTCGGTGTAGGCCGGGAACTCCCACTGTCCATCGCCTTTGGCTTTATTGTAGCTGGCGATAGTAGCTTCTAGGTCTTTCATTTTGGCATCAATCTTCTTTGCCAGCTCTGGGTCTTTCTTTACCGCCAGCGCTTGCACATTGCCGTAAGCGACCCGCGCGCCCTCTAGGTTAGCCTGGAAGTCATAGAGGTCGGTGTGGGAGAAGATTTCTTCTTCCCCGGTAATCTTGCTGGTAGCAACTTCTTCGAGCAGACCGATAGCACCATTAGAAATATCGTCCAGTTTTAGTTTGAAATCGTCAGCATAAACCGCTTTATGTAGTGCTTTAGTGTCGGCGACTAACAAATCTGCATATTTCGTCCGCTGCTCTGAGGAGAGTTTCCCATCAGCCCACAGGTCTTTTTCGATTCGATGCCAACCAGTCCATTCCCGTCCTTTAGCATCATCAGCTTCTTGATAATCGGCTTCACGTTCGTCTAGTTTCGGATCCAAATCGCCGAATGATTCTGCGGTAGGTTCAATGCGTTCATAGTGCATCCGCGCTAGCGGGTACAGCTTCTTCGCTTTTTCTAAATCTCCGCCTTTATAGGCAGTAACGAATTCTTCGGTGGCATCTACGAGCTGTCCTGCCTGGTCTTTAACATAAGCAGTGTATTTAGTTACTGCCTCATCGCGCAGTTTTTGTTCATCTGCGTTTACCTTTACGGCTTCACCTTTAGTTACTTTGAACTCTTTGAGTCCCACTAGCGCGCCCACCATGTTTTTCTTACAGGCGGTATAGTAGGTTCCTTCTTCTAGTTGTAAGGTAAAGTCCCTTTTATCACCGGCAGCTAGGTTTTCTATTTCCCCCATGATCTGGAGTTTGTCTTTAGCCAGAATTTCAAATTCGTTTCGGGCTGGCCCTTCATTGTTCAGCGTAAATTTGATAGTTCCGGAAGGGGCAGTATTTACCGCTACCTCGCATTTGTCATCAGCAATTTTTACTTCGATAGGTTTGCCACTTCCGGCAGCGCCCTCACCGGCGGCACTGTCGTTATTTTTTACGCAGCCTGTTACTGTAACAGCGAGTGCCACGCCAAGCATAGCAACGCCCATCTTGCGAATACCCATTTATTTTGTCTCCTTATTTGCATTTTTAGGGTTGAGGACGAGCTAACGTCCTCGGAAAAAGGTCAGCCTATCCGGCTAACGCTTTGGTCTTTATTTGTTCTTCACATTCTGCTGTTTCTGTAACCGCACTTTCCCCGGTCTCGGGTTGTTTCCCAGGCTCTCCTGGATTATCTGCCGCGTTATTAGAGCCGTTAGGGGTAGCTGCTTGTAGACCCCGCTTTTTCTGGTTGTACACATAGAACAGGGCGCATACGACCAGCAGGTAAATCAGCCAACTGAAGAACTGTAGGGCGGTGGGGCTGGGCGAGAATTGGAAGATGGCTACTAACAGGTCATATAGTCCGCCGTTATAAACCAGCGAGGGTATATATCCGGTGATGTCGAACAGGGGCGCGGTCATAGGAATCAGTCCAGATTCTTGTAAGTCGTGGAATCCGTAGGAGCACACCCCAGCAGCCACCACAATCAGCAGATAACCGGTAACTTGGAAAAACATCCGGAGGTTTACTTTTGCGATTCCTTTATAGATTAGGTAGCCCAGGATTACCGAGATTATTAGACCTATTACTACCCCGATTACCAGTCCAGTGGCGTTCTCGTTGTCACTGGCATTTTTAAGCATTGGCCAGATGAAGATGGCAGTTTCTAGACCTTCGCGCCCCACGGTAATCAAAGCAATCACAAACATGGACCATCCTGCTTTTTCCCCTTTTGAGAGGGCGTGTTCCGCTTGGGCATTGATTTGGGCGCTGAGGGCAACTGAATGTTCTGCCATCCAGAAAACCATCCAGGTGATTAGGGCAACTGCGAATAGGGATAGGAATCCTCCGAGTGCTTCTTGCGCCTGTGTGGTCAGGGTGTAAGTTCCCCACACCAGGTAAGCACCCACGCTCATTGGCACGGTTGCTCCTACCAATATCCCCAGCCACAGTTTGGGGAGAACATCTTCACGTCTAACTTTCTTTACGTAGGCATAAAGAATGGAGACGATTAAAACCGCCTCCAGACCTTCACGTAACGCAATCAGCAAAGCGCCGAGCATTTTTCTCCCGTCAGAAAATTCACCAAAAGAGCTCGCCTTTTAGGTAAGGCACACCTAAATATATTCTAGGTATTATTTTGTGTCAAGTAGCTTGGCAAAGAGAAATATCGGAAGCTCAAAAACTGCAACTAAAATCAGCTTCAGGGTTCTAACTGTAATCGCGATAGACGGCGCTGCATCAAGAGAAAAACCACCAAAGCGCCCGCCAGATACAGCGGCAGTAAACCGACTGACAAATTAGATGCTATCAGCCCAAATAGCGGCGGCATAGCAAGTACCGCCACATAGGAGCTTGCCATTTGCACCCCGATAACTGCCCGCGAGTGTTCTTTACCGAAAATCAGCGGGGTTACGTGAATCATTGCCGGGTAAATCGGAGAGCACCCCAGCCCGATAAGTATCATTGCCCATACTGCCAGCCCCGCGGAACCAGGAATCAGTAAAATTACCAACCCCACAGCTGCCAAGACTATCCCTAAGCGAATCATTTGCTGGTCATTAAAGCGAATCGCCAAAAATCCGCTGACTGCCCGCCCCAGGGTTACCCCCAGGAATAGCATTCCGGCGAATGCGGCGGCCGAAGCAGCGTCCATCCCCTTAAACAGTTTCAAGTAGGTTGCTGCCCACAGCCCAGTGGTTTGTTCGAGTATCGAGTAGCAAAAGAAGCAGGTCATCATTTCTTTTACTCCCCTAATCTTGATTACCTGCGATAGTTTTAGCGGACGAGGACGCGCTTGAGGATTAGAACCTCCTGAAGTTTCCCCTAAGTTAGCGGCAGATGGGTTAGCGAATCTATCTACATGACTGCTATTCTCGCCCCTTTTGTTGGGTGAAACCGCCTCTGCCAGGGATTCATATCGCTTCCACAATGGCAAACTTAGGAATAAAACAGCGGTGATTACTAGCTGCAACCAGGCAATATACCAATACCCAGTTTTCCAACTGCCGCCCGCAGCCAGCGAGATTCCCATAATGTACGGTCCAAGGGTAGCTCCGATTCCCCAGCAGCAATGCAACCAGTTCATATGAGCGCTCTTGAAATGTAAAGCCACATAGTTGTTAAGCGCCACATCTATACTGCCTGCTCCCAGCCCGTAGGGAACCGCACAAATGCAAAGCACCCAAAAATTAGGGGAATAAGAGAACCCAAGGATAGCCCCAGCCGTAAGCGCCACCGAGACCACCGAGACTTTCCCAGTTCCGAGCCGGGCAATAATTTGGTCAGAGAGCAAAGAGGAAACGATAGTTCCCACCGAAATGATTATGGAAATAATCCCGGCATAGGAAACTGACACCGACAGGTCAGAATAGATGGCCGGCCAGGCAGAGCCCAGCAGGGCATCTGGCAGTCCCAAACTGATGAATGCTAGGTAAATCAGCGGCAATAGTAAGTTAATCAAGTTCTCCTCCCCTTTAAAGCTACCAGGGTTTATTATCTTTACTGCTGCGTCCTTTTCCGTACCTAAAGCCCCCCCAAATACGACCCCTCACTACCTCGCCTAATCTGCCTCTACCCAGACTTCTCCTAGCTTCCTGCCCACGTCCTCTCCGCGCTTTTTCTTAAATCCGCAAATCCCCTCACAACCCCCATACTCCCCTAGATTTTCAAGACAATTAGACTAAAAGCGTCACTAAATGAAAGACTGTCTCCATGCCTAGAATCATTGGGGAAACATTAGAAGATCATCGGAAGAAAACCCGACAGCAACTTTTTGACGCGCTTTCCCACCTCCTCCAAACCAGTACCTTTGAATCACTCACCATGGCAAAAATCGCCGAAGAAGCCGGGGTAGGACGCACTGCTGTCTATAACCATTTCCAAGACAAAGAGGCACTACTGCTCGCATTTATTACCTATGAAACTGGGCAATACTCTCTGCATCTCAACCACGTTTTAGAGGGGGTGACCTCCCCTATCAAAATGCTAAGAATCTATATTCGCGAACAGCTCAGCCTCGGAGCCTCCTACCATCTAGCACCCGGATTAGATTTACGGAGACAAGTATCAACTGAAACCAATTCGGAACTTCGCACTCACGCCCGCATAGTAGAAAACATTTTGCGACAAATTCTGCGCAAAGCAATCCACGAAGGCACAATTCCTCCCCAAAATCTCCCGATTGCAGTTTCGATGGTAAACACGTCTTTAGCGGGGAGGATGCTCCCTAAAGATTCAATGCGTCGTGAATACTTTATCCACTGCGTACAAGCCTATGTGCTTCGTTCCCTGGGAGTAGACCACCGCCTAGCTCCCCTGCCCAGCTCCAAACGTTTCTTTGGCAGATGCCTAGATATAGAGGAAAATCCTTTTTACTCCCGAAACGAAGAGGGCACTACCGTTTCCGCTTGCCCCATTCACCGAGCCAGTTAAGCGACAGCTCCCCAACTTGGGGGAATAAGCAGGGCGCACCTGTCAGCTATCCCAAACACCTAGCTACCTTGGGCGGTTCTCTACTGAGACGAACACCCCTTTATATAGAAACCGGCTGCAACCGTTTTATCGCGCAATAATCTATAATCACTTAAGAGACTCAAAGGAGGAGCCATGAGCACAGACCCGGTTGAGCGGGCAAGCGACCCCGCAACGCCGTTGGATGAGCTACAGTTTCTGGCTCAAAACCACCCCTCCTTACGTCCGTTAATCGCCGAAAACCCCTCCACCTATCCCGCTCTTTTGGAATGGTTAAGCGAGTTTTCTGACCCCGAGATTGCCGCTGCTTTACAACGTCGGCAAAACCGGATAAACCGCGCCACTCTCCCCGATTCTTTGCCCCTCGCCCAGGCGCTACCGCAGGCAGATTCCGATGTGCTCCAACCTCAAAACTCAACTGAAGAACCCGCTAAGGATCCTGATGAAAGCCGCCAAGCAGAACAGACCGCCAGCCCTGCTACCGCAGAAACCGGAGGGACAAAAACTAAATCTGAAAAAATAAAATTAGCTGATGAAGCCGATTTAGACGAGTTTTCACCTCGAGAAGAAAAAACCACTTCCAAAAAAGGAAAAATATTTGTAATAGTTATTGCCATTTTTATTGGGTTGGCACTGTCTATCGGGGGCAATCTTGCCGACAAACTAACCGGTGGCGACGGCTCTAAAGGCTGGTATGGCAAGCACGGCGTGATTGCCCGGGTTTTCGGGGACTCAGATTTAAATAAAGATCACAACAATAATGGGATTCCTGACGTTCAAGAAAATAACGGCACCCAGGATACAAACAATAAATCCGCCGGTAAATCCCCTAATAATGGCAATAACAATGCCGGAGCGCAACTAGATGTGAAAACCGAGGGGCGTCAAGTAGCCCCTGCCCCTACTACCGCTATCGGTCAGGCGAAAGGGCTACCCAATGGCGCTTATCAGGTGAGCGAGTTTTCGCTACCAGATGCCCCTATCAAATGCACGATTGGTAACGAAGTAGTATGTACCGCTTTTAGTTTTACCGGCAATATCGGTCAGGCAGCCGGAGCTACCGTCAAATTCACCCTAGGGGCTGAGGGTGCGCGCACCCCAGAAGATTTAGGGGTCCAAGATGCGAAAACCTCCCAAACCTTGTTGGCTAAGGGGGCTGCAGCTACGTCCGGATCGTATGCCTGTCAGTCCTCCGGCTTCGGGGTTGATTGTTGGAACCTGCAAACCGGTTTTGGGCTGAAACTAACTATCAACAGCGCAGAAGCCTATCAGCCTAAAGCTAAAGCTGCCGCTAAATAGGCTTTACGAGGACGCAGTTTCCGTTTTCCTTTCGCGTAAAAACCCCGGCATATTAATCCGTTCAGGCAATTTGCATTTTCTAATGCAGTTAGCTCTGGCGCTACCTAGCTAATCGAGCGCCGTTGTCTAGTTACGCTACTATAAAACCTGCTCAGACTTGTATAGTAGCGTAACGCACCTAGGCTGCTAGCAGTTCATTGGCAACGATCTCTGCGATTTGAATCGCATTGAGAGCTGCCCCTTTACGCAGGTTATCCGAACAGCAAATAAACGCCAAGCCTTTACCATCGGGAACTGATTGGTCTATGCGCAGACGACCGGTGAAAGTACCATCACGCCCAGCTGCCTCCAAAGGATTAGGAACGTCTACCAAGTGCACCCCGCTAGCCTGTTTTAATGCTGATTCAGCCTGCGCCAAATCTACAGGACGGGCAAAACGAGCATTCAAAGAAAGTAGATGTGCACTCATCACGGGAATCCGTACGCAAGTACAAGAAGCAGCTAAAGAGGGTAAATGCAAAATTCTACGCGACTCATTACGCAGCTTTTGCTCCTCGTCGGTTTCGCCAGAACCGTCATCAACGAAGCTGCCAGCAACTGGAACCGCATTGAAAGCAATCGGACGCACATAGGTTTTAGGTTCCGGAAACTCTATAGCCGCCCCGTCTAAAGCCAGTGCCTCACACTCGTCAATACTGGCACGCAACTGGGAAGAAAGCTCTGTCACTCCGGCGCGACCAGATCCGGAGACTGCCTGATAAGAGGAAGCCACCAAGGTTTCCAGCCCAAATAAATCATGCAGTACTTTCACCGTGGGCATGGCTGCCATAGTAGTGCAATTCGGGTTAGCAATAATCCCTTTAGGACGGTTTTGAATATCCTCCGGATTAACTTCCGATACCACCAGAGGAACCTGCTCGTCGCGACGCCAAGCCGAAGAATTATCGACCACTACCGCACCCGCCTCAGCAAAACGGGGAGCATATTTACGCGAAGCCGCTCCCCCAGCAGAGAACACCGCAATATCGATACCGGCAAGATTAGCGCCCTCTACGTCCTCTACCGTTACCTGCTGACCGCGAAAAGCAAGCTGTGTACCCGCGCTGCGAGAGGTAGCAAACAGGCGAATGTTAGCTGCCGGGAAAGCTCTTTCCTCTAGCAGAGTCCGCATTACCCGTCCGACCTGACCAGTCGCCCCTACTAGCGCAACCGTTAATTCTTTACTCATCGCCCGGTACCTCCATAAACCACGGCTTCAGTTTCTTCCGCATCTAAATCAAAAGCTTTGTGAATCGCACGCACCGCATCATCAAGCCGATCCAAATGAATCAACACCGAGATACGCACCTCGGAAGTAGAAATAATATCTACGTTAATACCAGCATCCGAAAGCGCCTGGAAGAAGCGCGCAGAAATTCCGGGATTATTCCGCATACCTGCCCCCACCAGGGACACCTTTCCTACATTGGCATCGTGGTCAATGCGAATAAAATCTAGGACGTTCTTTTCGCTCTCTAGCTCGGCTATTACCGAGGGAATATCATCAGCCGGCATCGTAATCGAGATATTTGCCCGCCCCGGTCGCGCCTCCGATATATTTTGCACAATCATATCTATATTGGCTCCCGCCTTGGCGACCGCCGAAAACAAATCGGCAGCTACCCCGGGACGGTTAGGTAAACCGACCACAGTCAGCTTTTCCTGGGAACGATCATGGGCGATACCGGAGATAATCGGGGCTTCCATATTTTCCTCCTTGAGGGCTTGAGCAGGGACAATACCCTGCAAAGATTTCGGGGCCGGGCCATGTGCAATCCAGGTGCCGTCCTTATCGGAAAAACTTGAACGCACGTGCAGGGGTACTCGGTAGCGGCGAGCAAACTCTACCGCCCGCAAATGCAAAATTTTGGCACCATTAGCTGCCAGCTCTAGAGTCTCTTCATAATCCAAGGAATGTAAGCGGCGCGCGGTGGGAACCAGGCGCGGATCAGCGGTGAATAAACCATCCACATCGGTATAGATTTCGCAAACGTCAGCGTGTAATGCGGCCGCTAATGCTACTGCGGTAGTGTCGGAACCTCCCCGCCCCAAGGTAGTAACGTCATCAGCCTCATTAACCCCCTGGAATCCGGCTACAATCGCCACGTTATTGTCACGAACAACCCGAGCAATCCTCTCGGGAACCATCCCCACAATCTGGGCTTTACCATATTTAGCGTCGGTACGAATTCCCGCTTGAGCACCCGTGAAAGCCATAGCTGGCACACCTTGGGCAGAAATCGCCATAGAAAGTAGAGACATAGAGATGCGTTCACCAGCCGAAAGCAGAATATCCATTTCCCGGGCAGGAGCCTTTGGGTTAAGCTGCGCAGCCATATCAATTAAATCATCGGTGGTGTCCCCCATTGCGGATACCACTACCACCACCTGGTGTCCCGCCCGGCGAGTTTGCACTATCCGGCGCGCAACCCGTTGCAGCGACTGGGTGTCGGCAACCGAGGATCCGCCATACTTTTGCACAATCAGCGCCATTTGTTCCCCTTGTATGCCTACCTATTTATCTGCCAATACGTTCACAATTGTAGGAACATTGTTTGTTTTAGGTTAGGGTGTCTCAAATTCGCTGGTCGGTAAGCAATACCACATCTTTAATCTGAACGGTACTCACGCAGCCAGCTACTTTCGTCCTATTCGGCGCTGCGTCTGCCTTCTAAAGCACGCCCTAATGTCACCTCATCAGCGTATTCCAGGTCGCCGCCTACCGGCAGTCCGGAGGCTAGACGAGTCACTTTGAGCCCCAAGGGGGAGATTGTGCGACTTAGGTAGGTAGCTGTCGCTTCGCCCTCGATATTGGGATTGGTGGCAATAATAATTTCTTGCACGCCAGAGCCGCCGAGGCGTTTCAGCAGTTCGCGCAGCCGTAACTGTTCAGGCCCAATCCCGTTTATCGGGTCGATAGCCCCGCCTAATACATGATAAAGTCCGCGGTAGCTGCGGGTTCGCTCAATCGCCCCCACATCTTTGGCTTCTTCCACAACACAAATCACCGACTGGTCACGCTTGGGATTTCGGCAAATCTGGCACAGTTCCTCTTGAGAAAGATTGCCACAACAGCTGCAAAACCGGATTTTTTCTTTCGCATCAACTAGCGCTTGCGCCAGCAGTTTTGCTTCCGCTTTAGGGCGAGAAAGCACATAGAACGCAATCCTTTGCGCCGATTTTGGACCGATTCCCGGCAGCCGAGATAGGGCATCGATTAGGTCTTGTAAAGCACCGTCATACATACAGTTCTAGTTACTTTCTTAGCGGGTAGTGTCCGAATCTTCTTTTACAACCTCAACTATCTTGCCCCCCAGCAAGGATTTTGCGACCTCGACACCCCAGCGCCCCCCACTTTCGTCTACCGAGACATCCGGGTCAGATAAATCTTGCAGATCAGGCTCGTCTGGCAACTGTGGTTTACCGTTGGCGGACGTAGTTTCTACTGCTCTGGGCGCACTAGTTGGGTAGTTATCTATATTTTCTATAGGGCGAGGAGCTTGCGGTATCTTCGGGGAGAGTTGTTGAGATGCCTCTTTTAACGGGCTCTGCCTGTCCGAAGGCGAGTGTTCAGAGGTCTGCGGGCGCGGAGCTGCCATTTCTGCTGGCGGAAGCGGGCGCGGAGCAGCTAGTTCGCCGGTCGTTACCTCTGTCTCCGGCGCTGAGGACTCTGAAGGCTCTGAGGGAGCCGCCGGGGCTGAGGGGGTAGCCTCTGCTATTATCCATGGTGAGGACGCACTTTCAGCCATATCTTCTGGCTCGGGCGGGTAGCTTTCTTCTTCCGGTGGAGCTTGCGGAATATCGGGAGCTTCTCCTGCGGGTTCTGGTTTTACCTCGGGGGACGCCCCCAGTTTTACCTGGGACAATAGCTCGCTTAAATCGGGAGCATAACTATCGTCACTACCTGGTACTAACTTGATGCTCCAGTCTCCAGACAGCGTTTTACCTAGGCATTCTTGCAGAGGTTCAAGCTGACCTTGCAGATAGGTAACCACTTCTTGACTGTCACCTAGCAGAGTGAGCTGGTTATTTTCGGCACCACCAATCTGCAAATGCCGATTAGATGTGGACCATAGCCTGGGATTTAGCTGCCGCAGGTGCGAGCTTATTTGTTCCCAAGCCTGTAGCACCTGCCAATACTGTTCCCCCTTAGCTACCGCTGCCCTCTTTGATACCGGCGATTTTATTGGCGTCAAAGTAGCGGAGGTATCCCCTGAGTTTTGATATCCGCCATCGGATAAAGATTTTTCTTCTGCCTTTTTAAGCGGAGGACGAGGTGCAGATAACTCTGGCGTTTCCCCGCTATTAGTCGGGGAAGCAGCTACCTCAGCATTTTTAATCTCATCAACTTGCCCGCCAGCCAAATC